>WTIF01000388.1 GCA_011522845.1 Deltaproteobacteria bacterium | reverse complement strand
TGTAAGGAAACTTCGCGGCTAGTTCCTCGTTGATGTCAATCCCCAGGCCTGGCTTACCGTTAGGCCACATCATCCCATCTCGAACTTCTGGACACCCTGGAAAGACCTCCTGGGTCCGCTCACCAAAGATCGCATATTCCTGGATGCCAAAATTCGAGCAGTTGAGATCCAGCGCCAGGTTCGCCGCATGACCAATTGGTGAAGTATCACCGGGTCCATGCCAAGCCGTACGCACCGAGAACAGCTCGCCCATCGCAGCCAGCTTACGGCAGGGCGTGATGCCGCCCATGTCGGAGATGTGAATCCGGATGAAGTCCAGCAACCGATCCTTGATCATCGGGATGATCTCGTGGGGAGAGGAGTAGAGTTCACCCATCGCGATTGGCGTGGCACACTGGGCCCGTACCATTCGGAAATACTCGTTATCTTCGGGGCTGAAGAGATCTTCAAGAAAGAAGAGTTGGAAGCGTTCAACTTCCTTGGCGAACCAGACTCCGAGGATCGGTGGAATCCGCTCATGCACATCATGCAGAATCTCTACACCATAACCAAAGCGATCGCGTATGTATTCAAACAGATTCAAAGCCGAGCGCAGGTAGGGCTTGGGCTCAAAGACACCTCCCGGGTGAGCGTAGCGTTTGGCTGGATCGTACTCTCGCAAGCGAGTCGTGATTGGGATGGGTCCCTGGCTGACATCCCGATTGGAGCTAGTGTCCGTGCCACTCTTCGCTGACTTGTTGCCATAAGTCGAGTAGCCCGGAGTAGAGACCTGCACCCTGATGTGGTGAAAGCCTCGCTCCATGAAGGCCTGCATCTTGTCCCCAACTTCCTCAGCAGAGCTTCCCGAAGCGTGGACATAGACCGCCGCTGCCTCTCTCGCCTTACCTCCCAGCAGATCATAGAGAGGCATGTTGGCCATCTTACCCTTGATGTCCCACAAGGCTTGATCCACCCCACTGAGTGCATTGTTCAATACTGGTCCGTTCCGCCAGTAGGACGAGACGTAAGAGGATTGCCAGATATCCTCAATATCCACAACAGAGCGTCCAATCAGAAAAGGACGCAGGTAGTCGGTGATCGCCTTGACCACTGGTAGCGGTCTTTGCGTGAAGGTCGCGCAGCCAACCCCGTAGAGTCCGTCCTGATCCGTCAGAATCTTGACCACCACCAGTCGAATGCCATCGGGCTCGGTCATGATGACCCGAATGTCCTTGATTTTCGGAGAGTTCATAGTTTCCTGTTCGTTGTCTTTACCACTCAGCCACGGAGCCATCGCGTTGATCAATGACCCGTGGAGTTTCCCAATTTCCATCGTATTCCAGCGCCCGCACTTTCTCTTCATCCAGTTCGATCCCCAATCCCGGCTCAGTCGGCAGTTCAATGTAGCTGTTCTGCATCTCGAATGGCTTGACGAGGTAGCCATCTCCCAGGGTTACCTGTTCCTGGGCCACTGCGTTCAGGGTGCAGGCATCCAGTTGTAGACAGGCCGCCAGCGAGATCGGTCCCAGTGGGTTGTGGGGAGCCACGGCCAGGTCACTGGCTTCGGCCATCGCTGATATTTTCTTGACCTCCATGATGCCCCCAGCATGGCAGAGATCTGGTTGCAGAATGTCCACTGCTCGTTGTTCAATCAAATCCCGAAAGCCCCACTTGGTGAAGATGCGTTCTCCAGTGGCCAACGGAACAGTCGTTGAGTTCTTCAACTCCACCAGCGCTGCCGTGTTGCCGGGCAGACAGGGTTCCTCCACAAAGTAGGGATAGAGCGGCTCCAACTCCTTGATCAGACGCTTGGACATCGTCGGTGAGAAGCGTCCGTGGAAATCCAGCGCCAGATCCACCTCTGGGCCCACCTCCTCCCGTAGCGCAGCGAAGCGCTCCACGCAATTTCGGAGGAACTGTTGATTTTCAACAAAGGCGACGGGCGCTTCAAAGCCAGTCTTCAGCAGGTTGAAGCCCATGTCGACCAGTTCACGAGCCCGCTTGCAGAGCTGCTCCTTGTCAGCTCCGTGCGCATGGGCATAGATGCGAATTCGATCCCGTACCGCTCCACCAAGTAGCTGATACACGGGAACCCCTAACGACTTGCCGAGGATGTCCCAGAGAGCCTGCTCAATCCCCGAGAGTGCACTCGTCAGGATTGGTCCTCCCCGATAGAAGCTCCCCTTGTAAAGCGCCTGCCAGTGATGTTCAATCTGCCTTGGATCTTTGCCTAGCAGGTAGTTCTCCATTGCTCGCACAGCTCCGGCAACTGCATGAGTCTGGCCTTCCAGGATTGGTTCTCCGTAGCCTACAATGTCCTGATTGGTGTGCATCTTCAGGAACATGAAGCGAGGCTTCACCATCAGTAGTTCAAGGCGTGTGATTTTGAGGTCTTTATATGCCATGGGAGTTTTTCATTCAGAAACTTGAGGGGGATGTCCGTCAACGTCGACGATCAGGCGGACGGGCGCTTAGACCGAGCATTTTTACAACGCCCAATTCTTCAAAAGATGTGTAGTCTCAAACCGTAGGGGAAGTCAAATCTTGAAATCAAAGAAGTGAGCAATTGGTGATTGGTTCAGCAATTTCTGGGGAATTTCAGTGTCTCAATGCTCATGATCTTCGTGCACCCAGCCCAATAAGCGCTTCGCTTTTTCACAGTTGTAGAATCCGTGTTTGCCAGGCATTGGTTGATTCACACGAACCTGTGGATAGTGCCCACGGATGAGTTCTTCCGAATCGGTGGGACTAGCCGTTTCTGAAGCAACGATAAAGAACGCCTCGTGTCCGGTCCAAGTCACTTGCAGACTGGCCAAACAGGCCTTGGCTGCAGCAATCGGATCAGTATAAGCCCAGAGATGCTTGAAAGAGATGCCGTTGGTTGTGCGGGGTTCCACGAAATCACGATACTGCAACCAGTGGAAGCGCATGCTGCTGATGGAGACGTCTTCACGTCGGCGGGCAAAGCAGTCCCCCTGAATTTCTAAGATCCACTTGGAGAGGCTGTAAGGATCTTCGCTATAGGTTGGGTGCTCCTCATCCACGGGGAAGTAGTCATAGGTTGGCAAACGGGAATAGACGCCACCAATCGCATTGATGCTCGAAGCTTGGCAGATTTTCTTGATTCCCAGTAGTTCACAAGCCAGCAGAACGTTGTAGCTACCCACCGTATTGTCCTGATACACCTTGGCATCCGGCTGAATCCAGGGACTCGGGAAAGCCGCCAGGTGCACCACCGCATCACACCCCTGAAAGACACTGACCAGGTGGCCCAAATCACGGACATCACAATTGACTGCTCCCTCTTCAGGGCGACCAGAGAAGAGATCTGACGGCTTTACTTCAAAATTCTTTTCTCTCAGAAACTGAACCAGGATCTTGCCAAAATGGCCATTGGCTCCGGTGACTGCGATCTTCATGAATTGCTGCTGTTTGCCTAGAGGTTGTTCGTGAGGTGTGCATCAAGGTCTGCTTTCGGTGGATGTAGCCGACAACTGGCCAGATGCTTTGGGAAAAGAGGTACGAGGTTGGGAGTCTGTTGACACTCCGGCTTGCGGTTCGGACAACGACTGTAGAACTTACAACCCTCCCCAGAAATCTCCTGAATGTCAGGATTGGCGTACTGCTGGTTGTCCCACTTGCGCTCTAAGTCTGGCCAGGGAATCGAATTGATCAGCAGCTGAGTGTAAGGATGTTGTGGAGACTCCACGACCTTGGTGATGTCTCCAGCCTCCATCACACTCCCCCGGTAGAGCACGATGATGGAATCAGAGACATGGTAAGCAGTCGTCAGATCATGAGTGATATAGAGGATATTGACCTTATGGTTTTCCCTGAGTGAAACCAAGGCCTCCAGGATGTTTGCGCGCAAGGAAGCATCGACCATCGAAACTGGTTCATCTGCGACCAGGATCTTGGGCTTGATGACAATCGCCCGAGCCACGTTGATTCGCTGCCGCTGCCCTCCACTCAACTGGTGGGGATAGCGTCCAAGAATCTCGCTAGGCTGGAGTCCTACAGCTTCCAAGGCTTCCTCCATCGCCCTGCGACGAGCTGCTTTCGAGAGTCCAGGGTTGAACTTGCGGATTGGTACTTCCAGCAGATGATCCACCTGATAGAAGGGATTGAAAACCGCAAAGGGATCTTGAAAAACGGCCTGCACATTCTTACGAAAATCTCGGTACTGCGAACCACTGAGCTTACTGACATCCTTGCCTTCATAGAGCACTTGGCCCGTGGTTGGATCCAGCAAGCCTAACATGATCGAGGCCAGGGTCGTTTTGCCGCTGCCACTCTCTCCAGCCACTGTGATGATCCGGGCCGGGTCTCCCAACAGATCAAAACTGATTGGATTGAGTGCGTGAACTTCCTTCTTGCCAACCCGATAGAGCTTGGAGACGTTCTTCAACTCCAGTGTAGCCTTACTCATGAGGCCCCGTAGAGATGACAGGTGACGTATTTCTCATCTTCGAAGACGCTCTTGCTGGGCGACTGCGTCTGGCAGTGAGGTTGCTGCTGATTGCAGCGGGGATGGAAACGACAACCGCTTGGTAGACGATAGAGTGAGGGAGCCATTCCAGGTATTCCCCGGAACTCACCTCGGTTCTGCAAGCGAGGCAGACTACTGATCAACGCCTGAGTGTAGGGATGCTTGGGGTTGGTAAAGGTAGTTTGCACGTCATTGATTTCCACAATTTCGCCAGCATACATCACCGCGACCTTGTCCATCGACTGCGCCATCAAACCCATGTCATGCCCAATCAGGATCAATGCGGAACCAATCTTCTGTTGCACTCGGTTGAGCGTCTCGATTACCTGGCGTTGAGTGACCACATCCAGTGCACTGGTCGGTTCATCAGCAATGATGATCTGGGGTCGTAGCAGAATGCCAATGGCGATACAAACCCGCTGCTTCATGCCACCAGAGAGCTCGTGGGGGTGCATTTCGAGGACGTGCTCGGGCAACTCCACGGAGCGCATCGCCTCGTGGGCTAAGTCCATGATCTGATCAATTTTGTGATCTGGATAGTGGGCGCGGTAGGCGTCGATCATCTGGCGCTTGATCTTGAGCACTGGATTGAGCGAGTTCATCGCACCTTGTGGAATGTAGGAGATCGTGCTGAGCCGCTTCTTGAGCATCTCCTTATCACTGAGCTGCAGCAGATCCACGCCATCGATGACAACAGAACCTCCTTCGACTTTCCCAGGGGGCTTGATCATCCGCATCATGGCCAGGCCCATTGTGCTCTTCCCAGAGCCGGATTCCCCTACCAAACCGAGTTTCTCGCCCTGTTTGAGCTTCAGGTCCACCTGGTTCAGGGCAATGGCTCGACCGATATCCGTGTAGTAGCTGACCGTCAGGCCTGAAATGTCCAACAAATGTTCCAACGTTATTCCTTGTTACGGATGCGGGGATTTGCCATTTCATCCAAGCCCATATTGATCAACGCTAACGAACCCAAAATCAGGATCATGGCCAAAGATGGCCCAACAGGCCACCACCACCAGCCATTGAAGAAGGCCGATTGGCTTTGTGCTGCCCAGATCGTGTTGCCCAGCAAGGGTTCACGCAAAGGACCAAGACCAATCACAGCAAGATAGAAGGAAGCGAAGACAGCTTGGAAGACCTGGGCTACGAAAGCCGCCGCAATAAACGGTAAGAGATTTGGAAAGATTTCCTTGAAGATGATCTCAAAGGAATTCATCCCAGAGAGCTTGGCAACGGCAACGAATTGACGCTCCCGCATCGAGAGTACCTGGGAGCGAATTACCAGTGTTGGAGCCATCCAGGAGAGCAGAAAGACGACAACTGCCATCGTGATAATCGTGACATCCCGCTTATCAATCGAACTGGCAATCACAACCTGGATGAGAAAAGCGGGAATCGGGGTGAGGATCTGACAGATGAACTTGATGGCCGTATCAACCAGTCCTGAAAAGTAAGCAGAAATGAAACCCAGCACGATGCCAATGATCGTTCCCGCGGCTCCTGCCAGCAATCCGATGATGGCGGTCTGCCAAACTCCCACCACCATTGCGGTGTAGAGATCCCTCCCGAAGAAGTCGGTCCCAAACAGGTATTTCAGACTAGGTGGTTGCTTGGGTCGGACCGCCAACGGATAGGCCTGTTTGAACTCAACCGTCAGCAGTCCGTGCAACGTAAAGAGGATTAAGAAAATCAACAACCCCAACCCAATCGTCAGGCTGATGTTTCGCTTGAAGTAGTTAATCATTCTTGCCCTTGTCGCACGCGTGGATCCAGCAAGGGATAGAGCAACTCAACCAGAGCCATCAGTACGGCTACGGCAATCGTGATAAATAGGACGATCCCGTAGATTACCAAAAAGTCATTGGAACGAATCGCTGTGATCAGCACAAAGCCCAGTCCGGGAAGGCCAAAGATGGTCTCGACAACAATGGCGGAAGTGATCACGTTCCCCAGCGCAAGAGCTAGCGCCGTAACCTGTGGTAGTAGGGCGTTTCTCAGGTAGTAGTCCTTGAAAATGGTATAGGAACTCAAACCCTTGTGCTCCGCAAAGATCACGTAGTCTTCACCCTGAATCGTGATTCCCATCCCCCTCATCGAGAGCACCCACGTTCCGAGGGACCCGAAGATGAGGGCGATGCCGGGCAAGATCTGATGCCTCGCCACATCCAATATAAACTCAAAGGTGAAATCAGGTACGGTCCCGATCGAATAGGCACCTGCGATTGGCAGGATATTAAGTTTAAACGCTACAAAAAAGATCAGTAAAATCGCCAACAGGACCGGAGGAACCCCTTGAAATAAAATAAAGCTGGTCGAGACACCGCGAACCCATTTGGGAGACAGCGGCCAGGCTGCTAGGGCCCCTACGAGATTCCCGATCACAAAAGAAAGTATCGTAGTAACGAGGATCAGGCCGATCGTCCATGGTAAGGACTCGGCAATCAACATGAGGACAGTCTTAGGAAACTTGTTCAGTGAGACTCCGAAGTCCAGAGTCATCACTCCTCCGATGTAATCGAAATATTGCTGCATCAGAGGTTTATCCAGACCAAAGGCCTTGGAATAAGATTCAACGATCTTCTCCAGCTCACCAGCGGAGAAGCCACCTAATCGGGCTAGTTCTGCAAAGCGCTCCCGGATCGGATTGATATCTGAGATCCTGGGAATAAAGAAGGTGATCGTGGAGGCAGACCACACCACTAGCAGAACGAATAACAGTCGTTTGATAACAAACATGGAGACTCTGGACACGCCCCCGGATGGGGGCGCTTGGAAGGTAGTTATTTAGCGGATTTCAATGTAGAAACAACCAGCATGCCGGTGTGAGCCCAGAAGGCTCCGTTCATGCCCAAGCTGGGATTGGCAATGGTTGGCCAATTGACCCAGTAGGTCTGGTTGTAGGGAATCCGATGGAGCCATTGAATGACAGGGATGTCAATCTGATCTTTCCAGTAAATTCCCAGCGCTTGTGCTGCCAATTCCTGGAATCTTGGATCATCGCCTCCCAGAGGAGCCATCTCATCCAATAACTTGTCGTACTCCGGATTGGAGTAGCGAGAGAAGCGGTTAGAACCTGCAGTGGTTCCTAGAGCTGCGCTGTAGCGGCTATGGAAGAGTTCCAAAGCGGTGTATGGATCTTTCAGGCTGGCACCGTGGCCGAACATATACAGTCCAGCTTTGCCGTCAGCCATGTTCTGGTAGGCATCCGTACCAAAGTTGATGTCCGCGTCAATTCCACCATTGCGCAACATTTCCACCAAGACCGGAACAATGTCACTGTGAATTCCCTCGAATCCATTGATCACAGCACCCACGGTCTTGCCGTCCTTCTCCCACAAATCATCGCTGTTCATGGTGAATCCGGCAGCCTTCATCAACTCAGCGCTCTGATCTGGATCATAGAGCCCTGGCTGCAGCTCAGCTTCCAATTTCTTGACCGCTGGGCTGTTGGCGAACTTCTCCAGTCCTGGATAGAGTGGGAAGGGATAAATTGTCGCAATGCCAGCCCCTTCGTAGATAATCTCATTAATCAACTCACGGTTGATCAACAGGCTCATCGCACGACGGACTCTTGCATCGCTGTAGGGTTCAAGCTGGGTATTGAACCAGAGTGGATTTGGCCACCAATCCAGATAACCATAAGGAGGCTTGTCTGCCGAGTGGGTGGTCACCTTGGAGTTCTGACGCAGGATGTTTCCAATCACAGAACTGCGCATATCCAAGGTAGCGTCGAATTCGTTGTTCACGACACGCTGGGCTACCACGTCCATTCCCTGACCTACCTGGCCACCGATGTTGAACATCACGACACGCTTGACTTCTGGCATGCTGATGCGGCCGGCCTTGACTGCCCACCAATCGGTATTCAGATCATAGATTTTCTGATTTGCATCCCACAACACGAGGTTGTAGGGACCAGAATGTGGCATATCATTGCCACCTTCGTATTCATTGACGTTATCTACCTTGGAGAGAACGTGTGCGGGCACAATTGGAATGCCTGTGTCGAACTTCAGCGTCAACACCTGGAACTTGAATCTGGGTGCTGGCATCTTGAAGTCAACCACTACAGTCTTGTCATCCACTGCCGTGATCTTGTCCACAAACTGCTTGAAGTTAGCGTGATAGGGCAGCTTGTTATTGTTCTTCTGGCTCTCAAAGGTGAAGACCACATCCTTGGAAGTGACAGGAGTTCCATCACTCCACTGGGCCATTGCGTTGAGCTTGATGGTCAGCTGTGTGTAGTCACTCTTTGTGTACTCCATGCTGTCAGCCAACCACGGAATTTCTTCATCATTGAAAATACCGAAGTAGGATAGACCTTCCCACATCAGGTTGTTGGCCTCCTGATGGGTATATCCGGTGGATGCAAAAGGATTCGTCACCCCAATCGGCGAGGTGATACTCCATCCTAGCACTAGGGTCTGCTCTCGAGGCACCTTGGCTAGTGAGTGACCTCCCGCAAAGAGCGAGGTCGTCAACATCGTAAAGGCAGTTGTGATCGCCAGCAAAGCAATCGATAGTTTGGAAATCTTCATGAACTCCTCTATTGCATTGAATGTATG
>WTIF01000332.1 GCA_011522845.1 Deltaproteobacteria bacterium | reverse complement strand
GCATTATAGATGGTCGGAACCATTGTGTACCAGTTGGTCATTGACTTTGAAAAACTCTTTGAATTTGGACCATCAGTGAAACTGACGGTGTGAGGGGCTGTCCCTTGAGCAATTGTAGACGATGGTGTCAATTTACCATCCTTGAAAGTTCCAGCAATTTTGTCGAAATACTTCAGCTTGCTAATATCCATTGGCTGCATATTCCCGCTGGGCCATACTTTCTTCAGTGTAAAGTACTCAATATCAGCAATATCAAAGCTCTTTGGTTGGGTAACTACACGTTGAGCAGTGGCATCAGTATCAAGTGCTGTGAGCTCCAAATTGATACCTAGATCTTCTTTTGCCTTCTTAGCAATTGCGTTAATGTTGGAAACTCCAGTTCCAAACTGTCGAAGGGTGACATTCTTGATGTTCTGGGCCCAGATAGTCGGGAAACCAGTAATTGCCTGAGATCCAACGGCAGCACCTAGTGCGACCGCACTTCCACGTTTGAGAAGATCACGTCGTGAAAGCGAGTTAGGGGTGGTGGGATTCTTCATAGTATCTCTCCAAAGGAAAGGGATAGTTTAATTAAGCAGACACAAATCCTGCGGTTTCCAGCTTGCGGCAAGCTGTTTACCGTAGGAAACATCCAACTGCCCAAGCAGTTGTTCAGGTAGTGTGACTTCGAGTTCCAGCTCCCCGTCGAGTTGGAGTGTCACACTCAAACTGGTTCCCTTGTATTCAACTGCTGTAACAGTACCACGCACCTCATTTGGAGGTGGGGTTTCCTCCGAGGGCTGATCCAGCCGGATACAGTCCTGACGAAGTGAAAATGTTAACGGACCAGACGGGGAGTCCGGTGCAGTCCAAGGAACCAGATAGCTAAAGCCCTCCTGGCTGCTCAAGAGAGCTTCTGATTCTGAATATTTTTTTTCAAATTTTGCTTTGAGTAGGTTATGTCCCCCGACAAATTTAGCGACAAATTCACTCTTTGGCTGATTGAAAATCTCTCTTGGCGTTCCCGCTTGCTCTATGTTACCTTGGTTCATCACAACGACCTGATCAGCGAGAGCAAGAGCCTCAACCTGGCTATGAGTGACATGAATAAAGGAAATACCCAATTCCACCTGTAAGCGCTTTAATTCTGCTCGCATCTTCACTCTTAGGAATGGATCCAATGCGGAAAGGGGTTCATCTAACAAGAGCACAGAGGGGTGCGTCACCAAAGCCCTGGCCAAAGCGACACGCTGCTGTTGTCCTCCAGAGAGTTGGGCTGGGATTCTCTCTGCGAAAGATGACATGTGGACCAATTCCAAATATTCATCAGCGACTTTTTGCCGCTCATTTTTTTCAGTTCCGCGCATTTTCAAACTGAAAGCGACATTATCTCGGCAATTCAGGTGAGGGAAGAGCGCATAATTCTGGAACATCATCGCTGTCTCTCTCTTAGCCGGAGGTACTTCGTTGATTTCCTTGTTACCCAATAGGATTGAGCCCTCACTGACATCTTCATGACCAGCAATCATCCTCAAGGTAGATGTTTTTCCACAACCACTTGGTCCAACCAAACAACAATAACTTCCAGCTGGAATCTTTAGGCTAATTCCATTGACAGCTGTGGTTTGGCCATATTTTTTATAGAGTTGAACCAATTCCACATCTCGAGCTTCTCTCGTCAGTGATTTTTTTTCAGACAAACGTTTCTCCCCAATTAATTAAAGTTTAGCTAAGCTACTTTTTCAGCCATGTTCATATGAGATTGTCCTGGTTTAGGAATCAAAGGGATTTCTGAATTGGTTAGACCCCAGGCTGCCTCAGGGTCTTCCAACCAGGTTAAACATCGTAGAACTTCTTCAGAGGTTGCAGGAATTGCCAAGGGAACTGCCTTGCCAGGTGAAAGATGACCAAGTGCCTGTTTGACTGCGGTAAATGCGGCAAGTGAAAGCATCAAGGGGGGTTCCCCCACAGCTTTGCTTTTGCGAATGCTTCCACTAGGAGCAGGATCCTCGTAGAGTTCGATCCTCAGATCTTTCGTAAGATCTCCAACGTTGGGAATTTTGTATGAAGTAGGAGAATACGATAGCAGTTTCCCATCTTGTTGGTAGCGAAGTTCTTCCATGCTCACCCAACCCAGACCTTGGATGAAACCACCAACAATCTGTCCTCTGTCGATACCTGGGTTGATAGAATGACCTATATCTAACAACAAATCGGCTCTTTCTAAGGTCCATTGACCTGTGAATCGATCAATCTCTACTTCAGCAACACACGCCCCTGTAGTGTAGTAGTGGAATGGGCTACCTTTTCCTGTGGCTTGATTAAATCCAACACCCGGAGTCCTATAAAATCCTCTCTCGCCCAGATTGACGCGGTTTCTGTAGGCTTGCAGAGCTAATTCACCAAAGGTTATCTTTTTCTCAGGGCACCTACTATCCCAAACTTTGCCCTTAGAAAATTCAATAGCTTCTGAAGATTTAGAAAGTCCAACTTTGGGATCTTCGAAAAGTTCTGCGGCAAAGTCAGCCAGACGGGACCGTATGGCTTGGCAAGCATTGGCGGCTGCCATTCCATTGAGGTCTGTGCCAGCAGAGGCGGCTGTAGGAGAGGTATTATGATTCTTCTCCGTCGAGGTCGTCATGTACTTGACTTGCTCTGAGGGGACTCCCAGTTCCTCTGCTACGATCTGACGGATTTTAACCGTAAGACCCTGTCCCATCTCGGTTCCACCTGTTGAAACCTGAACACTGCCATCTTTCAGAATATTGATTAGTGCATTCGCCTGATTAAGAAAAGTAGCTGTGAAGGATATCCCAAACTTCATGGGCGTTAGCGAAATTCCCCGAAGATGGGTCAGAGAGGTCTCGTTATGCTGCTTGATGTTTTCAAGTCTTCCCTGATAATCAGAGCTTTCATGGATTTGATTCAGAATTTGAGGCAACCGGCTCTCGACTTTTTGACCGTAGGGGGTGAGATCTCTTGGGGCATCTCCGTAACAGTTTTGAGTACGAATCTCATAAGGATCGCGCCTTAATTTTGCTGCGATGTCTTCCATCAAGTTTTCAATCACAGCCATTCCTTGCGGGCCACCAAAGCCCCGAAAAGCTGTATTTGGGGGAAGATGAGTTTTGCAGACCTGGCCCCTGAGCGATATATTTGGGATGAAATAAGCGTTGTCAACATGCAGCAGAGCCCGCTCCATAATGGCTAGAGAAAGATCCGTGTACGCTCCACCATTGGAATGCAACTCGACTTTCAGGCCCAACAGATTCCCCTCCTTATCAACGGCAGCCTGATATTCACTTCGGAACGGATGTCGTTTTCCGGTAACATGCATGTCTGTGTCTTTGTCGTAAGCGATGCGTGCTGATCTTCCAGTTTTCTTGGTGACTAATGCGGCCATCAATGCTGGCAGGGCCGCTTGCGTCTCTTTGCCTCCGAAGGCACCTCCCATTCTACGACAAGTACAGATAACCTCATTGAAACCAATACCAAGCATGTGAGCCACCACTTCCTGAAGCTCTGTTGGATTTTGTGTCGATGCGTGAATCAAGATTTCATTGCCTTCGCCAGGATATGCTATGACCGCTTGGGATTCCAAATAGAATTGCTCTTGGCCGTTACTATAAAACACTCCCTCAATTTGATGATCAGCCTTACGCCAAGCTCTTTCAAAATCTCCACGGTTGATCTCTCGAGGGGTACCCAAGAAAGAATTTTGTCTGAGCGCTTGAGAAATCGTTAGCCATGGGGTTTTCTCCTCAACTTCAATCTGAACCTGTAAGCGGGCTTGCCTGAGGGCACTAAAATTTTCAGCGGCTAAGACCACAATCGGCTGTCCAACATACTCACAGAGATCTTTCACCAAGAACGGTTCATCAGCGATCACAGGCCCAAACAAGTTCGCGCCGGGTATATCTTGCCAAGTAAAGGCCCCTACAAAGCCAGTAATCCGATGCAGGCTGCTGAAATCTATTCCCTTCAGCAACCCATGCGCAACTGGACTGCCAACAAAGCCTACTAGTAACTCCCCTGCATTTTCGACAGTATCGTCTGTGTAGAGTGCTGACCCAGTGACCTGCATTTCTGCAGAGTCGTGGGCAAGACTTTTACCCGTTTCCATGCTTTGTCATTAACTTTCCAATTGTTTCATTATGCCGTCAGCAAAATTTCTTCATAAAAGAATTTTTTGAGAATCGTCTCTGCCAAACGATTTCGATAGTAATTTGATGACCGTACATCTGAAATGGGACTGATTTCAGCCACAGCTGTCTTACCGGCTTTTTCAATCAAGTCCTTAGTGCATTCTTTACCACGCAGGGCTTTTTCGGTTTTGTGAAGACGAATGACGGTTGGCCCTACACCTCCATACGCCAATCTAATTTGTTGGAATCGACCTTCAACCATTTGCCATTGGATGGCAGCTGTGAATGTGGAGATATCCAAATCTTTCCTCTTGGAGACCTTAAACAAGCGCTGGGACAAACTCTGATGAGATTTTTGAATTCGAATAGCTCCAATCAGTTCGCTTGGTCTAAGATCTAGTAGCTTGTAGCCTTTATAAAACTTTTCGATTGGAATCCAACGCCAATTCTCTCCATCACAAGCGCCAATTTCCGCCTCACTCACGTATAGCCAGGGCAAGCTGTCAGCTACCGGGGATGCGTTGGCCAAATTCCCAGCAATCGTACCCCGGTTGCGAATTTGAGGGGATGCGAACAGATCCAACATTTCTTTTAGATTGGGCCAATTTACCAAAGCCCACTCTTCCAATTCCTTCCAACTCACATTTCCGCCAAAAATCAAATGACCTCCTACCTCTCGGATCCCACACAATTCAGAAATTTCGCTTGTCGCAATCAATTCTTTGGGATCAATTCTCTCTTTGTTGATCTGGACACACAGGTCAGTTCCACCAGCCAACCATCGAGCTTCTGGGTGCTTTCGTTTGATTTCTATGGCGTCTCTAAGGGTTCTGGGTCTCCAACATTTTCTTGGGATTCCTTGCTCTAGTGCTGGATCAGCTTCTTGTAATCCAAAAGGTAGCTTTGTCTCTTCTTTGAGTTGTTTTACGATTGCGCCAGGAGGGTATTGGTCAGCCAGTTTCCAGGAACTAAGTTTTTTTGCAGCTTCCGCTGAATCAATGATTGCTTCATAGCCCGTACACCTACAAAGGTTACCGACCAATGCTTCTGTTGCAGTTAATTTTGTTCTCGTGGATTCTGAATCTGCTAGAGAGTTTGCGGCTAATGCCATGACAATTCCAGGAGTGCAATAACCACATTGTGAACCAAATCCATCTCGCATTGCCTGCTGAACTGGATGCAGCCTATCTCCCCAGGCTAAACCTTCGATTGTGATTACGTGTAGTCCATCCAATTGGTGAACGTTCAAAATACAGCTATTGACTGCTTCATATTTAATCTTTTCTGCTCTCGGATATCCCAGCAAGACCGTACAAGCCCCACAGTCCCCTTCTGCGCAAACGACCTTTGTTCCCGTCAACTGTCTCTCTTTTCGGAGCCATGTTGACAAAGTCTGAAAAGCCTCCAAGCCTTTCGCCCGAATTGGTTGACCGTTACAAAAGAAAAATACGTAGTCGCGTGTCATTTCAAAAATTGGAATTTGACCATCAAAGATGTTGTTGAAGCCATCCACCCAATTGATTGCGCTCGTCCTGGGTCATGCCCGTCATATTTGCCAGGGGCATTATGTGCGATGTTACTGCCTGAGCCTGTACCTGAGTAGCGTATTTTTGGAGATGGGCAACAGTCTCCAGGACAACACCCTTAGGGGGAGCAGAAAAACCTGGTTGGGTTGGCATAGTCGCGTGACAAGAAGTACAGTGACGCTGCACAATGCTCATTGCTTGATTGTCACTAACCATTTGTGCGCTCACTGTCGTTTCTCTCATCCAAGGGCCTGAGAGAATCACAACAGAAACGGTTGCGAGAGCAGCGCTAGGCAGAAGCCAAATTGGTGGATTCCCCTGATGGCGTAAATTGAAGTAGTGCTTAACAACAATTCCAATCACTGACAACGAGCCCAAAATCAACCAGTGGTAGCTATGGCCAAAGGTCGATGGAAAATGATTGCTGATCATGATCAGCAAAACAGGCAGTGTCAGGTAATTATTATGTCTGGAACGTTGAAGACCTTGCTTTCCCATCTGTCCATCAGGCGGGTCTCCAGCCAGCATTGCCCCTACCATCTTCTTTTGTACGGGGATGATCACAAAAAAGACGTTTCCAACCATCATCGAACCAATGATTCCCCCAACGGTGATGTAGGTGGCCCGACCACTCAAAAATTGACCCAACCCCCAAGCAACAATTGGCAATGCAAAGATGAACAAGTACAGCATCCAATCGTTGTGCTGCCCAAAAGGAGAACGACAGAGTTGATCATAAATCAGCCAGCCTAAGAGCATAGCGCCCAGATTTATCGCGATCGCTTGCCAGCCCGACAAATCAGCGACCGCAGGATCTACCATATAGGATTCGGCCTGCCAGAAATAAACGATGACCAGCAATGCCATACCACTGACCCAGGTCATGTAAGCTTCCCACTTGAACCAATGAAGCTTCTCTGGAAGTTTTTCTGGTGCTACCTGGTATTTCTGTGAGTGGTAGAATCCCCCTCCATGAACCGCCCATAAATCTCCTGCGATACCTGGTGGGTTCGGCCCTCTACGGTTCAGTTGTCCCTCAACCCAATTGAAGTAGAAAGAAGCCCCTATCCAAGCAATTCCAGTGATCATGTGGATCCAGCGAACCACAAGATTCAGCCACTCGTGAATATGTGCTTCAATCACTGGTGGCTCCGGTAGGCCCATCGAGCGGTGCGCTGTTCAATCGCAGCGAAAATGGCATACATAACGATTCCCTCGAAAGCTAGGACCAGTAACCCTGCAAAGACCAAGGGAACTTCAAAATTTGCTTGGGCAGAGAGCATCAGATGTCCAACCCCATGATTTGAGGCGACGGTTTCAGAGACGACTGCCCCAACAAACGCCAAGGTGATGGCAACCTTGAGAGATCCAAAAAAATATGGCATCGCACCTGGAATTCCTACTTTTAACATAATATCAAGCTTGCTGGCCCCCAACGACCGCAAGACATCTTCCAACTCCGGTTCGGTTGTAGCCAGTCCTGTCGCCACATTTACTACGATTGGAAAAAAAGAAATCAAAAAAGCCGTGAGCACAGCGGGCACTGTACCAATTCCGAACCACAATACGTGGATTGGGACGACAGCCACTTTAGGAATGCTATTGAAGCCGACCATCACTGGATAAAGTCCCCGATAAATCGTTTTAGACCAGCCAATCAACAGTCCGAGCAGCAGTCCAAAAACAACGGCAATCCCAAATCCTAAAGAAGTAGAAAACAATGTGTAGAGGGAATCCTCGATGAGTGCCTCATGAAATGTAAGCATTGCATCAAAGATAACAGTCGGGGCTGGTAGGAAGTATTCGGGAACCCCTCCCAATCGACAGATAATCTCCCATAGCAGAAACATTGAGACTGTGACAAACCAAGGTGCTAGTCTTTCTAGGGTACGCTTCTGCATCAACTCCATGGATTAGGCAGCCCTAGCGGTCCGAATTTGGTCACGTAGCTGGTGAACAATATCAACAAATTCCTTTTCAAAACGAATGTCCAGATTTCGTGGCCTTTCAAAAGGTATCTCAAGTTCCATGATCACCCGACCAGGTCGATTACTCATCACCAAGACTCTATCCGCCAAAAAGGCCGATTCGATCAGGTCATGAGTAACCAGAAGAACTGTAAACTTGCGCTCTTGCCAGAGATCACGAAGCACACACCAGAGTTCTTCACGAGTAAAGGCATCAAGAGCCCCAAAAGGCTCATCAAGCATCAAGACTTCTGGCTCGTGGATTAAAGCTCTACAAAGTGAAGCTCTTTGGCGCATACCCCCTGAAAGCTCCCAAGGGTACTTCTCAGCAACATCTTTCAACCCAACAGAGCTTAGTAACTCAATCGCTTTGTTGGCGTGAGCTTCCCTTTTCTGACGGAAGGTTTCTCGATGGGGTCTGGCAATCTCCAAGGGTAATAACAAATTATTGAGAGTCGTTCGCCAGGGAAGCATGACTGAATTCTGAAATGCCATCCCAACATTTCCTAAGGGACGAGTAACATCTTGATTCGCAACTACGACAGAACCCTGGTCAGCCTTGAGCAAGCCAGACATCAGCTTCATAAATGTTGACTTGCCACAACCACTAGGTCCAACAAGTGCGACGAATTCTCCCTTGGACATCTTGAGCGAAGCCCCCTCCAACACAGGGGGTTCACCCAAGTTGTACGATACTGAAACCTCGTCGATATCGACGAAATGGGTCACTTTAGTTGACCTTCCGTTGACTCATTGCAGGTAGAAACTCACTTGTAAAGACCGAAGCCGCAGTTGGTTTGTTTGAAAAGTCATAGGTTAGACCAACTTGGTTAATTGATTCAGAAAGTCGCTGACCTTCCACATCCCCAAATCCTCTTTCTTTGACTTCAGCTGTGATCACGTTGTCCCGAATCGCCATCTCTAAGCGCTCCAATTCAACATTTCTACGAGCGATTTTGTTTCGTTCCATCAGGTGATCAATTGCTGAATTGGGATCTGCAATTGTATCCATCCAGCCACGAATAATTGCTCTGACAAATCCTTTCACAAGTTGTGGATTTTCAGCAGCAAAATCTGGGTTTACAATCACAGTGTTCCCATAGAGCTTAAGCCCATAATCCGACATCAACATTACATTGATATCTTCTTCCTTCACTCCTTTTGATTTCAAATTTAAAAAGGATGAGAACGAAAAACCTGTAATCGCATCCACCTCACCAGCAGCAAGCATCGGCTCTCGCACGGGAAATCCAACGTTCTCAATAGTCACCTGTTTCGCTTTTATGTTGTTTGCTGCGACGAAGGCTTTCCACTGCGCGTAAGCACCGTCAGGAGCGGGAGCCCCTAAAATTCTTCCTTCCAGGTCTTTAGGCTTCATCACTCCACTTTTCTTGAGTGAAATAATTGCGAATGGTGGGTTG
>WTIF01000378.1 GCA_011522845.1 Deltaproteobacteria bacterium | reverse complement strand
AAGTGCTGACTCAAATGTGGTGAGTGCTACACCAGAAGCGCCAACCCTGGATCCAATCTCAGCGGTTACAGGCTTCAATGTGATGCGCGGAAAGCAATATAGGCCAGAATATTTGATGATCTGGAATAAACATCCAGACTCAGAATACACTGATTCAGGCATGTTTAGTAACTTTCTGGATAAATACTATATCTATTGGTCTAGTGATATGAACACACCAATAGATAGAACAGATCCTTCCACCTATGATGGTGAGATTGAAACAAATAACGAAGGGCTGTATCACAATTACAGTACAAATAGTTTCCCTTTTGTCGAAGGCACTCAGTATCACTTCGCTATCTACTTCTATGATGTGTCAAGAGCAGAATACTCTCAAAAAGCAGTCACTACTGATCCTGTGGTCGTGCCTGCCAGTTATGAAAACCTGACAGTTGATAATGTGACGGTTGTGCGGGGTTGGATCACCAATGACAATCAGACCACGTTTGATCGCCTAGTCACCACTGGACGATACCCCAAAATACGTTATAGCCAACCTATAGAAAAAGGTGAGAGAGTCATCTTTGACGGGCAAGTCTTCCATGATGAAATCATCCAAGTTTATCAAGATTATCAATGGGGTGGGTCTAGTGGTGGAGACAGTTGTGTTTATTTTAATCTGATGAATGCAGACAATAAGACTGACGATGGTTCGCTGGCGGCTCGATCACGTTGGACATCATTATCGATGTCTGGAAATCCTTCTCTTAGTCGGAGTTACTTTCACCTAGCTCAGAGTTCTAGAAGTAGTAATTGTGATTTTAGTTATGACAGTACAAGTATTAGACAAGACTTCTATCCGAACTCAACAGCACAAAATTATGATTTTGCGTGGGAAATTTCTAGCTCAAATGCTGCTGGCAGGATTCTACACAATGGTACTTTGATTGGTGCTACTGACTATTCCGTAGAGTCAGGAGGAAATAGCTACACAGATTCATATGTCGATACGAATCTTTCGGGCTTCAACAGTGGCAATAGCAACTGGGACAGCACTACTAACGATCAGGCTTATATAGAATTAAATTTAAGTCATAGTTATACAGGACTTGTCACACGGGATGACCGCAAGATATTCAATCTAAAGAATATTAGTGCTGGCTTCTCAAAGGTAGCCATTCCGATTACTCCACCCACCAATCTAGCTGGAACCACTCCTGACGATACTCAGCAAGTCAACCTGACTTGGAATAAAAGCACTGATCCTCTTGTAGCGAATCATGTCATCTACTGGAAGAAGGATGGCTGTGGATTCAATTGCGTCACGATTGATCCAGATGACAACAGCACCTATGACGGCAGGATCGTCACAGGCCAGAATGCGAATAGCTATGTTCACAGTGGCTTGGATGGAGGGTCTTATTATCACTACGTGATTCGTGCAGAGACAGGTGTTGGTGGAGTTTCCACAACGGAGCCAGCACCTCTTACGAATGCTTACAGTGTCCAGACCAGCACTTTTCCCGGAGGTGGCCCGATCAATCCAGACGATGATCCAGATCTTTTAGTCTACTATGAGTTCAATGGAGATTTGACGGACACCAGGAGGAAGTACAATGATGGGCGCTATGATCTGACAGCCGTAGAGGGCGCCACCATCACCTATGCTGCTTCCCCCTTCAGTGAAAACACTGCGGCCTACTTTGATGCCTCCAATGGCTATGCCTACAACGAAGAGCTGAATGATGCTGCAGAGGACAATCTATTTGCCAGCAAGAGTTTCACCGTCAGTGTTTGGTTCTACGCTGATCCGGACATGCCCAACTATTCTTCGCTGATGTCTTCTCGCTATGTCCCTGAGTTTGGCAATGATGATGGCAACTGGAGCTGGCAGCTCGATAGCAATAACAACAAGTTAAGGTGGCGGGCAGCCACCGGTACAAAAAACGATACAGAAGAGACTGCCCCAACCAAATACCCTGCCGAAGAGTGGAGTCATGCAACCTTTGTCAAGCACAGTGATGGCACCATCAAGATGTACCTCAACGGTTCCCTAATCCACACAGGGGTGCAGAACCACACCCCGCTGGATGTACTGAAGATTGGCACCAATCGTAGAGAGGAACTGCCCTGGAAAGGCTACATTGATGAGTTCAAGATCTATGAGCGGGGCCTGAGTGACCAGGAAGTCTGCAATCTCTACAAGAACCACAGCCCCAAAATGGGAGGAGCGTTCTG
>WTIF01000226.1 GCA_011522845.1 Deltaproteobacteria bacterium | reverse complement strand
ACATCGACTCTCAAAGAACTCACGATAACTCGCGAAAGCTTATGAGAATATAAAAGTGCTCTGACTAAGTCAACAACAAAAATCAGAAAATTTCAGATTCTCCAAAAGCCATCACATTCTCGATGGATGGAGCATCCAACAACCAAATCAAAAGGCGCTCGATACCGAGTGCCATCCCACAACTTGGTGGCATCCCCTCCTCCAAAGCATCAAGAAATTGATGATCTAATGCCACATCTATTTTCCCAATTTGGTGCCGGTTGATTATTTCTATTTCAAAGCGTTTTTGCTGCTCATTTGGGTCTGTCAGTTCACCGAAGCCATTGGCGATTTCCATTCCTTGGACATAGCATTCCACTCTTTCGGCAAAGCCACTTGGATTGAGTTGGGCGAGGCTAGCCAGTTGAGGTGGCCACTCAGTCACCAAGCAAGGGCCTTCCCACCCAAGGGTTTTCTCAAGCTCATCCCAAATTCTTCCGAAAATTACCAGAAAGGACTCTGCATTGATTCTTTGCTGATTGATCCAATTCTCATGACCATTTTTGTTGAGCTTTTCGAGAAGATCACCCGCTTGATCGTTAGGTCGTATTTCAAACTGCCAAAATTCCTGAAGAAGATCATTGACGGTTGTGAGTTTCCACTCACCTTCCAACATTTTATGTTGCTTTGAATCAATCCATGCCCTTGGAAGGCACTTGGTTATCTCTTGAAGGTCTTGACACAACCTCTGCCAATTCTCTCCAACACGATACCATTCAAGCATCGTAAACTCAGGGTTGTGCAAGTGACTAATTTCCTTTCCTCTGTAGCAAGCATTGATTTGGTAAATCTTTTCAAATCCACCAACCAACATACGTTTCATTTGAAATTCTGGTGAGGTTACCAGGTATCCCTGATCACATTGGATTAGATCAAAATGCGCTTCAGGATTTGGGGCTTTGACTCTTGCCGGAGTTTGAACTTCAAGGAAGCCCTGTCGATCAAACCAATTTCGAATACTACGCAGGATATGGTGCCTTGCTTTCAGACAATGAAAGCGTGAGGGGAATTGATTGAGTTTGCGCCAGCGGAGTGCATCACCATTAGCTTTCAGACCTGCTGGAGGCGTGTAGACAACCTTTTCCAGTATAAATTGACCCTCAATGAATTCGAATCGGACCAGGGCACCTTCGGTGATCTTTAAATTCTGATCGGCTTGTATAGAGAATTGTTGCTCCTGCCATAGGAAGTGAAGTTCTTCCTCAGGTTCATCAAATCCTAGGCAGCGAGCAATAAAGGTGGGAGGAAACTCTTGGAGCATGCTGACTCAACACCAGCAAATTCGAAAAATCAATCAATTACGAAGTAAATACCAAGCACGACAAAGCTTGATAAAAAATTACTCATGATTTTGCTGATATTCAGTAATAGCTTGCTTCCCAAGTTCATCGAAGTCTTTAATCAACGCAAACTTCGCATCATCAGCAGGTTCTTTCCAGACATGCTCTGGCTTCCAAAGGCTCTCCCCAATCCCATTTAAGTAGACCCGTTGGTACTTTGGAGTAACGTTTAAGTTAAAGCTACCAGGATTGACCCAGATCTTCAGCTTTGGAGGGTGCTCTTCTGACATCGGAAGATTCAGTTTGTTGAATGCCTCCCAATAGAGTTTTCTTGCGGGTAAGCTATTAAATCTTTGATAGAAGGTATGCATTGGTTGGTTCTTTGTGCTGGCAAGTCCAGGGTCCTTGTCGATGGTGGGCGTTTTGTTCAAATCAAATGTGAAAACGAATTGTTCATCAAAATTCGTTCTGACGATGGCTGCGCATCCCAGCGGACGATCTACGTTGCAGACAATCATCACATCGTAGAGATAATAGATATTCTCTAAAAGCTCGTTTGAGCTCACCCGAATTGGTTTACAAAAGCTCTTGATATCGCCAGCAAGATTCTGCAAATCATCCGCCGTGACTGGGTTAGAGGCAACTACACTTCTGGATGAAACAGCATTTTTCTGGAAGGAGGTCATCGCTCGAGCATCAAAGCCAATATATTTGCTGAATACACTGCGAGTAACACCCTCTACTAAGTTGGATTGGAACATTTCTAGTTGATTACCACCACTACCACCGGCTTTTTTAGAGATCATCGCTTTGAATTTCCACTTCTCTTTCTTGGGTTCAAACTCCAGGAGAATCACGTTTCTGGGAATACAGAGTGATTTGGAGATGGGAAGGGGCACCTGAA
>WTIF01000302.1:3297-9068 GCA_011522845.1 Deltaproteobacteria bacterium | reverse complement strand
CATAATAATTAAAATTTATTTCTTAGATTATTTTTTCAAATAAATTTTCCAAAATTGGTCTGCTTTTTGTCGATTGCGCTCTTGTTCTTATCAAAAGATGAGAGCCAGTCGAGCAGCTAAAGGAACCCATTAGTTGTGACGACTGTTTCATGAGGCGAGAAAGCCCAGAGCTTTCTCACATAATCTAACTCCTATGTAAGGAGAACGTATGCCTGAGTTGAGTCCGGATCAGTTTTCGCTGGTCTACAACATGTTCTCACTGACGATTGCCGCAATGTTCGGCACCTTCGTCTTCTTTGTTCTTGCCAAGGAAAACATTGCGGTCAAGTATCGGCCAGCGATTGTTGTTTCAGGCTTGGTGGTACTGATTGCGGGATACCACTACTTCCGTATTTTCCAAAGCTGGGACGAAGCGTATACCATTGGTGAAAACGGAATGTATGTGGCAACAGGGGTACCTTTCAATGACGCCTATCGCTATGTGGATTGGCTGTTGACAGTACCTCTACTATTGGTCGAATTGATCGTTGTGTTGGCATTGCCACGTGAGAAGTCCATGGATCTGCTCGGACGCTTGGTCATTGCATCCGTCCTAATGATCGCACTTGGCTATCCTGGTGAGGTTTCTGACAGTGGTAGCACTCAGGCGATCTTCTTCGTCTTGTCATTCATTCCATTCGTCTACATCTTGAGAACGCTTTGGAAAGAACTAGCGGTTGAAATCGAGCACGAGACCGGTCGTGTGAAAGAATTGGTAGAGCAGACCCGCATGGTCCTGTTGGTGACCTGGTTGTTCTATCCAATCGCGTACCTCTTCAACATTGCAGGAGGAACCGCAGACGCTGAGATTGGTATTCAAGTGGGTTACACCATTGCAGACATTGCTGCGAAGTGTGGATATGGAGTCATGGTTTACTTCATTGCTCGCGAGAAGACTTTGATAGACAGCGCACCCGCCTCAGCGAAGGCTGCTGGCGCGAAAGCCTGATTGATTAATAAGACTGTGAACTGAAAAATCAGTTTGCAGTCTGTCACTCGATCGTGAATTTGGGGGATCCCAATGGATTCCCCAATGTTCGAAATAGAGAGCAATAATGAAATTTACAAATCTACGGGCTTGGTTTGGACTGTTCAATTTGATCTTTTGGGTTGGATTGGCCTGTGTGGGGTTGTTCAGTGAGTGGCCATCAAGTGCATTTCCCGCAGAACCCACTTCCTTGTTGGTGGAGATGCAATGGTGGGCACTGATTGTAATTGCCTATGTATTGATTATGTTGCCGTTAGATTTGCTTGGGGGCTATGTCATCCCGAAGTTGGCTCAGAATAGTCAGAACAATTTCTCGCTGTTCTGGAATCGTTTACTCCGTGGAATTTTGGTACATGCAGGCATTCTCTTGATCTCTGGCTTGTTTATCATGGAGATTGGAAAGCTTTATGGGACTTGGGGTGTCATGGGCTTGCTGACATGCATGTCTCTAATCATGCTCCTGCTGCAAGCACCACTCGCTCGGTGGCTGGTTGGATATCAATTGCACAGTGAAGACCGTGAAAACTTGAGAAACCGTATCGGAGAACTACTCAGCCGTCGCACTGACGTTGTCCGAGAGGAAAATCCTGTTTTCACTGGAGGAATTACTGGGTTGCCTTGGATTGAAAAGACGATCATTCCCTCTCGCTGGTTGGAAATGTCCGAGGACCAACTCCGGGCTCAGATTCTGCGAAGAATGGGAGCCGTCCGCACTCACAGTCGTCATCGTGGAGTACTCGTTGCCATCATTTGGAACCTCTACGGGTTTTGGTCTGCCAGTCTATTTGCTGGTGCTGGAGTAGAAACAGTCCAAGGCCTTTTCCTTACCAGCATGGCTTTCGTCGTCTGGATGTGCTTCGGTCAAATTGTTCTACCTAATTTCAGTAAGTCAGGATCCATCGAAGCAGACAAATATGCTACTACCAATGGCGTAGCTGAGGTGGACCTGCGTGATGCGCTGCAGCAGCAAGTACAGTGGTCCCGCGATGGGCATAGTGAGATGAACTTGATTGAACGACTTCTTTCTCCGTCCCTGCCATTGAACCAGCGTTTGGAAGCTGTTCAACTTGATTCAGTTGGTTTGCCAGGTGCTTGGGATAGCGCCCGCATTGCCCAATTTTTATCCTGGAGCTGCCTCGGTTGGTTCTCCAGAGCTGACTACAACCTTTGTGGTCACCCACAAAACTGGGTGCTTCAGTCTGGCGACTAGTGCTGCTGCTGACGTGGTCATTCAATCAAGCTGATCACGTCTATTTTCCTCGGACAGTTTCTCTTGCTATCCCCTCCTCAACTCGGTTTCACACATCAAATTTGCTCTTTTCTATCAAAAAAGTTACTTAAGTTTTATTCAAAGCAGCAATTAGTGCATTCAAGCCCTAAGTGGCTCTAGCTTTGGTAACTCTGATTGGAGACAACATGAAACGGGTAGGACTCATTTTAGGGTTGTTCGCATTCACCTGCATCCTAACGAACAGCAACCTTTTGGCGCGTCAAAAACAAATTCAGATCATCGGACAGCTTGGTGCTGAGTCAGGGCAATCTTTTGTGCTGACTCAGAAAATGATGGAAGCAAACGCTACAACCTACACCTCTCAGGATCCTAACTTCCCAGACGATGGTAAAAAGGAATTCAAAGGAATCACGATTGAGAAAATTATTGAGCTAACCAAGGCCGATGAAAACATTGACGGGGTCACCTTCATTGCTAACAACGTCTATGTCACCTATGAACCAATTGAGCAGATTCGAAAAGAAAATGTGATGATCGCTTTCTCCAGCAATGGGAAGCGGATTAAAAAGAATCGAGGTGGACCTTATATGGTCATGCACGAGCAGGTCGGTGATCAGGGTCTGTACAACTGGTACATCGACACAGTAATTTTAGGAACCTCCCTCACTCCAGAGTTAACCGTTGTTGAAGGTGGAAATTCCAGAGTGATGGATGCCAAAGCGATTGCAACTCTCCCTGGAGAACTTTTGAACTATGTCCCTCCAGTTCCCAGAGGGTACCGCAAGCCACTCGCTTCGCCAGATCGAGATACACAAACGGAAGGTGCCTTTCTGCGAGATTTTCTAACTTCCGATAATTTCAATGAGGTTGTACTCACTCCGTACGTGGGCAAATCTGTTACTCTGAAAAAAAAGGATTTGAGCAAGCCAATCATGGTTCTTCGATCTTTTGACAACCAGAAAATCATTTCAGCTTACGGTGGACCTTACAGCGTAGTATTTCCTGTCGCTGAACATCCTGATTTGGCAGGTCGTTTGCCTCAATTCTTATTTTTCCTACAAAAAATTGAGACACGCTGACTTCCTTTCGCTTCATGCTTTTTCAACCAATCCGACTCCGCACGGTGCTCCTCATCTCCTTGGGGAGTGCCCTGCTCCTTTCAAATGCCCTGACTTGGTACATCGGTCAAAAACGCCAGGTTGAGGGCCTCCGTAACGCTTACTTCGAGCGTATTTATTGGATCTCTGAATCACTTGCAGCAAAAACCACAGAGTGGGTGGGCACCGCCAACTGGGCCCAGCTGGAGATCAACTTCAATCTTCTTGATTCACAACCCGAGTTGGTTTATGTCTTCGTTCGCAGCATGGAGAACGAAATTCTTTATGCTTATGACGATAATCTGATTGAAGAGTATGAACCTGAGGTTATTGAGTGGGAACCCTCTCAGACGAAGATTCTTGACACTCGTAATGCACCAAAACGAAGGAACATAACTCAAACAGGTGACTATCAACTCAGGGAACAGATTCTGTTGACTGATGCCCTGATTGATGAGGAGGTCCGGGGAAAAGCTGGAGAAGTTGTTTTTGAAGCTCGTCGCCAGTTGGTTTTTTGGGGAGATCCAGTTGGGATAATGCACATTGGTTTATCTCAGCATCCACTGGATAAGGCCGTTGCAGAGAACCAACGATCACTCCTGATTATCGAAGCACTCCTAATCCTGTTTGGGCTGATTATCTCTGTAGTGGTGGCACGTCGCGTTGCCACTCCGATTCAGCAGTTAACCACCCGCCTGGCGTTGCTGAAGACAGATTCTTTGAGGAACAGTGACTCTCTGCAGCAGTTCGAATCTCAACTTCAGGATCTTGAATTAGCTGACATTCCAGCAAATACCTGGGAATCACATCAGCTCGTCAACGCCTTCCAACATCTTCAAAACCAACTATTATTGCAGATTCAGCTGATTCAGGAGTCAGCGATGGACTTGCAGACTAGTCACGAAGAGTTGAAGCAGGCATACGATGAACTACAGCAGATGCAGCAACAACTCGTCCAATCGACCAAGATGGCTTCGATGGGAGAAATGTTGGCGATGATTGCTCATCAGTGGCGCCAACCATTGGCAACTATTAACGTGATCGCTTCCTCCATCAAATTGGAACAGCAGCTTGGTAATGCCACCACTGAGGGGACACTTGAGAAGTTGAAAAAAATTCAAGATACTACCTCCTTTCTTTCTCGAACGATCAATGATTTCCGCGATTTCTTTCGGCCAGATCGTCAACGCGCATTCGTGCAACTCAACGAGTTGGTGCAGCGTACCATGGAAATTATCGGATTATCCCTGCAGAAACAGGACATCGAACTGGTCAAGGAGTTTGGCGAACTACCCCCGTTGGAACTTTTCCCGAATGAAGTCCAGCAAGCATTGATCAACTTGTTTAAAAATGCTGAAGAAGCGTTGGAGGAAAGCGGAATAGATAAAAAGAGGCTCATCGTTCGAACCTATGTGCAGCAGGACAAACAAATACTAGAAGTGCAGGACAACGCTGGAGGTATACCCGAGGACGTGGTTGATCAAATTTTCTTTCCTTATTTTTCAACGAAAAACAAACTCAATGGTACCGGTTTGGGCTTGTACATGAGCCGGATGATCATTGAAGACCATCTTGGTGGCAAGTTGACTGTGGTAAACAAAGATGGTGGAGCGTGTTTTCGAGTGGAACTCAATGAGCGATTACCCGAAAATGCTGAGCGAAACATGATGACTGAAGCGCAAACAATAAATCCCAACTTGTCAGCAGAACAGCCAGGATCCCTGCTTAACTATCCGAAAAAGGTTGCCTCTCAATGATGAATAGTATCGAGAAACTGATCTCTGTGTCGGGGGGAGTTAGCCTGCTCTACGTAGAAGATGATCTGACGTTGCAACAGGAAACGGCACAGTTGCTGAGGAATTTCTTTGAAAAAATTGATTTGGCCCAAAATGGTGAGGAAGGACTGGAGCTGTTTGAGCCCGGGAAGTACGAGATTATTATCACAGACATCAACATGCCAAAGCTCAATGGGGTGGAAATGGTGAAAGCCATTCGGCGGAAGGATCGGCATCAGATGATCATTGTGATCTCCGCCCATGACGAACCCCACTACCTGATCGACCTGATCAACGCAGGGGCTCAGCACTTTCTCAGCAAACCCATTGATCTTACAGAATTAATCTCGATTCTCTACGAATTCTGCGTAGAGCATCAACAACGATCTGCTAGTTTATCCAAAAGGGAATGAACTGGTGTAGAACATCCTTCAAAATCGATATCCCACACTCAGCCCGTACTCTGTCAACATCACATTCGCCTTCTCCGTCTCCCCACTCAGTTGAGGAACCTCGATCTCGTATTCCAGGCTTGTCCCTTGATAGTAGATCCCGACATCCCACCGTCCACGGCTAACTCCTAGGTTTGCCAACACTCCACCTCCAACCGCTTCTGTGCTTTTCAGCTTTGTGGAATCCAC
>WTIF01000302.1:0-3197 GCA_011522845.1 Deltaproteobacteria bacterium | reverse complement strand
TTGCCAACACTCCACCTCCAACCGCTTCTGTGCTTTTCAGCTTTGTGGAATCCACCGTTGAATTTGTCTTATCAGTCGTTTTGACAGAACCATCCACACTCATAGGAATTCTAGCCGTCAAACCCAGCAGCAACTGGTAATCTGTGAATAACTGGATACCAGTATACTCCACACCAGCTTCGAGGATATGAGCGTAAAAAACTCCATCGTTTTTTCTGCTTAGGGTTGCATTGTCCTGAGTTTCCTCAACCGTTGCTGCAAAATAATTATAACCCGCAACAATCCTCAGAGATTCTGTCGCTGGTAACAAAAGAGAGAGCCCCAGTCCACTGGTTTGGGGATCTTCCTCGTTGAAACCGTTCACTTCTGCAGAGCCCCCAGTGGGGATCAGGAATTGTAGTCGCACACCGACGGCCTCAACTGTGGAACCAAACCCCACAATACAAGCGAGTATGAATAATAGAGCCTTCCAAGACTGGGAATTTTTCATCGCAACTTGCCCTTCCTGTGATACCTTTATTTGTCCATTTCAAAAGTCTGCAAACAATTACTGTCCAATACCTTAGCAATCTTCCTACGTGACGACCAGAGTTTCCCTGCATACCTTGGGCTGTCGGCTTAATCATTCTGAAAGTGAGAGTCTAAGCCATCAGTTGAGCCAACAAGGCTACCAAATCGTACCTGACGATGCTGAAGCAGATCTTTGCATTGTCAATACCTGTACCGTCACAGGAGCTAGTGATTCGAAAAATCGGCAATTGATTCGGTCACTTCATCGGCGCATGCCTCAAGCACGAATTGCAGTAACCGGCTGTCAGGCTCAAATGGAACCGGAAGCCATGGCAGCTCTGCCAGGTGTCGATCTTGTGGTTGGAAATGAAGCCAAACACCAAATCGCAAACTGGTTACCTCTGTTAGATGAAGCACAAACATCCCCACAGATTGTGCACAACAAGATTCGACGTCTTCCTTTCTCACTACCATTACCTCTTGCCGAGGAAGCAAAAGCAGAACAACTACAAGGCCCGACACGTGGTCAACTCAAGGTGCAGGACGGCTGCGACTTCATGTGCTCCTTCTGCATCATCCCGTTCGCCCGCGGAAGGTCACGACATCGAGAGTTTAATAATCTCTGTGCAGAAGCAGAACAACAGGTAGCTTCCGGTATTCAGGAGATCGTTCTGACTGGAGTGAACCTTGGCACCTATGATTTGGAGGGACGCAATCTTGTAGATGTTGTCGATTTTCTCGATTCTCTGAAAGACCTACAAAGGATCAGGATTTCTTCAATTGAGCCAACCACTGTTGACCCTGGTCTGTTGGAACGAATGGGAGATCAGAGCCACAAATTGGTGCCTTTTCTCCACCTGCCTGTTCAATCTGGCTCCAACCAGATTCTGGAATTGATGAAACGCCGCTATAACGCGCTCGACTATGCCCGCGAAGTGGAAGAAGCCATCCTGAAAATCCCAGACCTCTGCGTGGGCGCAGATGTCATGGTGGGATTTCCCGGTGAAGGTGAGTTGGAGTTTACAGAAACATTGAATTTGCTAGCGAACCTGCCGATGGGTTATTTGCACGTCTTCCCCTTCTCTGAGAGGGCTGGTACTCCAGCAACCAGGCTAGCAGCCAAGGTTTCTCCAGAAGACAAGAGAGCACGAGCTGCCCGACTGCGTGAACTCAGCAAAAGGTTACGCCATCAATTTATGCAGCGATTCGTTGGAACTAGTCGTAGCGTCTTGCTGGAAAAAACCAAACCAGACGGTCGCCAAGGCGGCTATACGGATAATTACCTACGTGTTCAACTGAACTCTACCAAACACGAAGGACCTCAGAGTAATCGACTAATTCCGGTTCAACTGGAGAGTATTCGGGGAGATGTTCTCTTGGGAACGGCTCTCCCTTCAGCTGAGACTCCTGCCCATTGATGGACCTCTCTCATCTCAATCCCCAGCAACGTCAAGCGGTCACTTCCACCAAAGGCCCCATTCTAGTGCTAGCTGGTGCTGGCAGTGGCAAAACCAGGGTAATCATTCAACGCATCGCTTGGTTGATCCAAGTCGAGCAAGTGCTGCCAGCAGAAATTTTGGCAGTAACTTTTACCAACAAAGCTGCCCGTGAAATGCAGGATCGGCTCAAAGACGAACTGAGAGGACAGCAAAAGGGAGTGCAGTTGAGCACCTTCCACTCCTTGGGTGTGCAGCTGCTGCGAGAGCACATTGATCAACTGGGTTATCGTTCAAACTTTGTGATTTATGACACCCAAGATCAGCAGTCTGTGATCAAAGGAATCATGGAAGATCATGATTTGGAAGATTCCGGTTTGATTGACGCCAAAGGGGTTCACTACGAGATTGGACAGGCAAAAAATCGTGGACTTGGTCCAGATCATTTTCTTCAGCAGCGCGATTCAACCAGGAGCACTCAGGTTGGACAAGTCTTTGCGGAATATCAACGTGTTCTCAAGGGCTGCAATGCAATCGACTTCGATGACATCTTGCTACTGACCCTGAAGCTCTTTGAGGAACACTCTGAGGCCATGGAACCCATCCGAGAGCGATATCACTACCTGATGGTGGATGAGTATCAGGACACCAATCGTGTTCAGTACCAACTGATGTGTCATCTGTGCCAGCGTCATCGCAATCTATGTGTGGTGGGTGATGACGACCAGTCGATCTACGGGTGGCGCGGGGCTGACATCCGCAACATCCTTGATTTCGAACGGGACTTCCCGGAAGCCAAAATTATTCGCCTGGAGCAGAATTATCGCTCTACACCAACGATTCTTAAAGCTGCGAATCAGGTCATCTCACAAAACCCACAAAGAATGCCAAAGGAACTCTGGTCTCAGAAGCCAACCGGTGTTCCCCTGGAATGGATCGAGGGCAAAGACGAAGCTGAAGAGTTAGAGTTGGTAGCCCGTCGGATTAAAATTCAAGTATTACGGCACGGACGCTCCCACTCAGATTATGCGATCCTTTTTCGTTCCAATTTTCAGTCCAGACTGATTGAAGAAACTTTACGGGATTCCGGGATTCCTTACCAAGTGATTGGGGGCACCAGTTTTTATGAGCGCAAAGAAGTCAAGGACGCCCTGGCATATCTGAAGGTGATTCATAATCATTCTGATGAGGTAAGCCTCCATCGGATCATCAATTATCCTCGTCGAGGAATTGGCAAGACCTCCCTGATTC
>WTIF01000152.1 GCA_011522845.1 Deltaproteobacteria bacterium | reverse complement strand
TCTTAGCTGAAAATACATGTGAAAAAGGTCAATTAGTATTTTGATTCAGTAATTTGGAATTAATTTTGAAGAGTTTAAATTGTCTGACCAAAATTTTGATCTGATATGCAAGTCGATCAAAACTTATCAAGAGATAAAAACTGATACACCAAGGTACTTAAGGCCTCGAATCAGCCTAGTGCTAGGATTTTGGGTCAAAGTAATCTCTTAGAGCGTCTCCAAGGAGATTAAAGATAAGTACAACAAACAATATAGCCAGTCCCGGAAAAACAGAGACATGTGGAGCTTCCCACAATACATAGCGCCCCTCTGAGAGCATAGCTCCCCAACTTGGGGTACCGGGAGGTGCCCCCAAGCCTAAGAAGCTGAGGCTTGACTCAGAGATGATGGTTCCGGCTAAGCTAAAAGTAGTTTGAACAATCACTGGCGGTAGAATGTTTGGCAACAGATGAATAAACATTACTCTCCACGCTGGCATTCCGGACGTTCTCGCTGCTAAAACGTACTCCTCTTCCCTCACCGACAATACCTGTCCTCTAACAAGTCTGGCGTAAGCAACCCAACCAAGAGCTGACAAGGCCAAGATAACATTGTTGATATCAGGCCCAAGGACCGCGACAAGGGCAATTGCTAACAATAATCCTGGAAATGCCAGGAGAACATCCACGATTCTCATCAATACAATATCCAGCCAGCCCCCAAAATAGCCCGAGAGCAAACCCAGGCTCACTCCAATCACAGTTGAAATACCAATGACCCAAAAACCAACATAGAGTGAAATTCTCGCTCCTGCCAACAGGCGACTAAAAATATCACTGCCGTTTTCATCAAGTCCCATCCAGTGATCGAAAGAGGGTGTCTCCAATTGACGGATCAAATCCATCTGGTCAATGTCGTGTGGGGCAATCCAAGGGGCCAATAAAGCTGGAATAACAAAAAAGATGAGGAGGATGGACGAATAGAGGCGAATGCGGCCAAGCGGACGGCTCATGAGAGGCGAATACGAGGATCTAAATAAGCATATAGTAAATCAATTACTAGATTCACCATGACGTAGCTTCCAGCGATGAACAGCACGCAACCCTGAACTAGTGGATAATTTCGGCTGTTGATCGCAGAGATCAACAAGTTGCCGAGACCTGGCCAGTCAAAGATGGCTTCGGTGATAATCGCCCCACTCAATAATACCCCGACTTGTAGGCCAATCACCGTGACGATTGGAATAAGAGCATTTCGGAGCGCATGTCGAAAGAGAATCCTTAGTTCCGAAATGCCTTTTGATCTGGCAGTACGGATGTATTCAGCCTGAAGCGTTTCTACCACAGAAGAGCGAGTGATCCGGGCCAGAATCGAAGCCAATGAAGTCCCAAGGGTCAATGCTGGCAGAATGAGATGTTCGAGCCCTCCTCTTTCATTAACCGGTAAAAGGTCGAAATTGATTGAGAACAGCAAGATCAACATTGGTCCAAGCCAAAAGTTTGGGATCGAGACACCGAGCAAGGAAAAGATCATTGCTCCCTGATCGATCCAAGTGCCTTTATTGACCGCAGCAATCAGTCCAAGTGGCATTGCTACCAGAATGGTCACGACCATGGCACCAAGCATCAGTTCCATGGTTGCTGGGACGCGCTCCATGATTTCCTCAAACACTGGCTTCTTGCTAAAAAGAGAAGTCCCCCAGTCTCCCTGTAAGAGATCGCCAAAATATCTCAGGTACTGAACAATCAAGGGGTCGTTGAGGCCCAGTTGGTCTCGAAGGGTTTCTCGATCAGTTCCGAGGGCGGAATCTCCCAGCATCAAGTCGACAGGATCACCAGGTATGAAATGTAAAAGCAGAAAGACGAGAGTTGCGACTCCCCACAGAACGGGAATCAAGAGCAGGAGTCGCCGAAGCAGGAAATTTCCCAAGGCTCAGTATTCCTTGGAAGACACCGGTTGCTGCTTGGATTTTGAGGAAGTAGAGTCCTTCATGGTCTCCTGTTGATTTGAAGTTGCTTGATTGGTCTGGTTCAACATGGAACCCATATTTTCCATGAGGGAGTCCATGAAATTCTTACTGAACTGCAGAGTTGGCCCCATCAGTTCGCTCACCACATCTTTGTCCACCTGCCCATCTTTCAGGTTTTGCTGAAATTGCTTCAGGAAGAGTCCTTGAACATCTTGAATATCAGGGAGGCCAAAGACTTCGCGAATCTCTTGTGGAGTTGCCTCAACGGAGATGTTGATTTTCATAT
>WTIF01000033.1 GCA_011522845.1 Deltaproteobacteria bacterium | reverse complement strand
CTCTATCTCCTTGATCATGAATTTGCGGAAGGATCTCCATGTTGAGTTTAGTATTTCTAGAAGCCTTGGATAGTTCTTCCTTGCTGTGATCATCCAGCTCCAGATCTGAGGCTCTCATCACAGCATCGACTTTTGGCAAGTGAAGTAATTCACGCACCTCCGCAGGAGTAAAGGCCGCTTGGACTGGTCCACGACGACCAATTAGAAAGACTTCTTCAACCTGGCTTTGTCGTAAAGCTTCAAGGGCATGTTGAGCAATGTCAGTTTTTGCGAGATTTTCAGGATCCTGGCAAAGAATTCTGGCGCAGTCGATGGCAACATTCCCCATGCCGATGATCGCCACTCTTTTCGAAGTAAGATCAAATTGGTGGTGACGGTAGTCAGGATGTCCGTTGTACCATCCAACAAACTCTGTGGCTGCGTGACTTCCTTTGAGAGTCTCCCCAATGATGTTCAAATGTCGATCTGTGCGGCTACCAAAAGCGTAAATCACTGCGTGATAGCGTTGAAGCAAGTCAATCCGCTGGATGTCTTTGCCAAATTCTACATTTCCAAAAAAGCGGAATCTTGGGTGTCCGGCAGCTCTTTCAAAAATCTTGGTGACAGACTTTATTTTCTCATGATCTGGAGCAACCCCACCACGTACTAGTCCATAGGGAGTGGGTAGTCTCTCCAGCATATCAACCGACACCATGGGGTCATCATGGCGAAGAAGTTCCATTGCTGAATAAAAAGCCGCAGGCCCAGAGCCAACGATTGCTACACGTTTTGTTGAATCATTCATGGTCTTTGGTCTAAATCATGGAGAAATTAGATGTTGTTGGAAAGTACAGTCGGATTCGTAAGAAATTTTCAAGAATGACGGGGTTTGGTCTCATTTCGCACCCCGTTTCTTCTACTTTGATAAAATCTGTTTGATTGGAGGGGTGATGTTCAAGTTTCTTATCCTGGGCCTGCTCTCATGTTTTTTGATTTCTGGATTCACTTTGGCTGAAGACAAGCCAACTGAAGAGAGCCTGGACAAAGAGAAAATTATTGCTGTGATTGATGCTCAATTGGAAGCATTTCGAAGCGGTGATGCGGAGAAGGCCTATTCTTTTGCGACACCAGGCATTCAACGGCAATTTCCAAATTCTGCGATTTTTATGCAGATGGTCATGAACGGATATAATGTCCTGAGACAACCAACTCAAGTAGAATATCGGGATCTACGAGATCATTTTGGAGTTAAGGTTCAATTGGTTCAGTTGACTGATTTGAATGGTTTCATTTTTCAAGCATTTTACCAGATGGAGCAGCAAAATTCAGGAGAATGGAGGATTGGGGGGTGTATGATTCAACAGGTTGACCAAGACAAAATTTAAATCTGCATCGTAATAATCTGCATACAAAATTTGGAATTTAATTGTCTTGAGCGGTAGCTGCAGTTGTCGATTCTGCGCTTGCAGCACAACGGAACCCAACATCCATCCATGTACTCTGAGGTGAGGCATCACGTCGCATTCCTGAGCGCAAGTATTCGGGTGGACTAAGACGAGATCCCCCTCTCATCACTCGGTACTCACCATCTAATGGTCCGGTAGGGTCTACCAGTTCTTCTGGATTGTAAGGGCCAAACTTATCGTAGACCCACTCCCACACGTTACCGTGCATATCGAATACACCTAGGTCGTTTGGCTTTCGGTCAGCAACCACACGTTGCATGGTTGCTGAGTTTTGACGATACCAAGCATAGTCGGAAAGGAACACGGGGTCATTCCCGTAACCGTAAGGTTGATTCTGCTTATCATCTCTAGCAGCTCTCTCCCATTCTGCCTCTGATGGTAGGCGCTTGCCCAATGCCCCACAATAATACCTTGCTGCATACCAAGAAACATAGGTCACTGGATGACTGCCGACGTTGTACTCCACGATCAGATCGTCTTTCCAGGTTCTTAGATAGCTTCCGTCATGTAATTTTGGTGACAGGGAGCTTCGACGCAAGAAGGGATCCTGCATTACAAATTTAAGATAATCCGCATTGCTCACTTCACAACGATCCAGCCAGTAACCGGTCAGTGTGATTTCTCGTGAGGGCTGTTCGGAGGGATCTCCATCTTTACTACCCATCCTAAATGTACCACCAGGGATGAAAACCATCCCACTTCTTTCCTCACCGTGTGGTGAAATCCCCACCTCCCTGCAGGCTTGCCCGGCATAGCTCCACACTGGTGCGGTCGTGATCTCATCTGGATAGAGC
>WTIF01000055.1 GCA_011522845.1 Deltaproteobacteria bacterium | reverse complement strand
CCTTTTGAGGGTCGACCACATCCAGCAATCATTGCTGCAATGCACCTAGGTGGAGCTAATGAAATTTATTGTCTTGGCGGGGTACAGGCTGTTGGATCCATGGCTTTGGGAACAGAATCCATTCAAGCTGTGGATATGTTAGTAGGCCCTGGAAATGCCTTTGTGGCAGAAGCGAAGAGGCAACTTTATGGTAGAGTAGGTATCGATCTTTTCGCTGGTCCCACAGAAACACTGATCATTGCAGATGAAAGCTGTGATGGAGAGCTTTGTGCTGCGGACCTGCTTGGACAAGCGGAGCACGGTCTGAATTCTCCAGCGATCTTGCTTACAAATTCTGAGAAACTAGCCAGAGAGACCATGGAAGAAGTTGAACGACAACTAAAGATTCTTCCAACTGGTGAAATTGCCGGTCAAGCTTGGCGGGATTTTGGACAAGTCATTGTCTGTGAGAGTTACGATGAAATGGTCACCAAAGCCGATGAAATTGCATCCGAACACGTACAAGTGATGACGAGGGATCCAAATTTTTTCTTGGAAAGAATGACCAACTACGGAGCTCTTTTCCTCGGAAAAGAAACCAATGTCGCTTATGGAGATAAAGTCATCGGAACCAACCACACGCTCCCAACAAACAAGGCAGCACGTTACACTGGCGGTTTGTGGGTTGGTAAATTTCTCAAGACCTGTACCTACCAGTGGGTGAAGACTCCAGAGGCCAGCACTCTGATTGGCGAATACTGCTCAAGGCTTTGTGCCTTAGAAAACTTTGCAGGCCATAAGGAACAAGCAGATATTCGAGTTCGGCGCTACAAGCAGTAAAACCAAATTTTCGGGGTAATCCGTGGCTGGACGCAAAGCGAACGCAAACTCCACCCAAGTGGCAAAATTAGCTGGAGTCTCTCAGTCTGCTGTTTCAAGAGCGTTCACTCCTGGTGCAAGCATCGCCGAGAGTACCAGAAGAAAAGTCCTCCAGGCTGCCAGAAAACTCGGCTATCAACCAAATGCGATCGCACGAAGTCTGAGTACCAAGCGTTCTAAGATGATTGGGATCGTAATCGCCAATGTGACTACTAATCCCTTCTACCCGGAAGTGTTGGATGCCCTTAGTCGCCAATTCCAACAAAGAGGGCAACGAGTCATGCTCTTTGTCGTCACACGTGACCAAAACTTGGACGATATCCTGCCCCAGCTTCTTGAATATCGTGTTGATGGAATTCTACTCACCGCGGCAACCCTCAGCTCCGCAATGGCTCATGAATGCGCACGCTTGGACGTTCCAGTAACTTTATTCAATCGATCTGTTCCGGATGCCCATGCAAGCTCTTTTTGCTGCGACAATATTGAAGGGGGCCGAATGGCCGCAAGGCTTTTCATGAAATCTGGACATCATCAATTCGCCTTCGTAGCTGGAAGTCATGACACATCCACAAGTCTAGAGCGGGAGAGAGGATTCAGAGAAGAATTAAATCAGCATGGCTTCGAACCTTTTATCGAGATGGGAAAATTCAGCTATCAAGGAGCATTTGAGGCAGCTAGAAGGCTAATGAAACTCCCAAAATCACCAGACGCAGTCTTTTGTGCTAATGACATCATGGCAATCGGTGTTTTGGATGCGCTTCGCCATGCTGAGCAGAAAAAAGTGCCTGAGGATGTATCCGTAATTGGTTTTGATGATATTCCAATGGCCGCCTGGCCCAGTTACAATCTAACTACGATCAGGCAACCCATTGAAAGAATGATCGATTCTGCAGTGAATGACCTTCTTGATCGGATCAACCAAGACACCATGTACCCGAAGCAAGAGTTAGTTCCTGGAGATTTGGTTGTTCGCTCTTCAGCAAAATTACCCTCAGGTCTTTCATCAGGTTGGGTAATTTCAACCTCTGAAAACAGGTCCGAAAACAGAAATGTCTGAGCAATCACCGATGAAACTCATTGACGCCCATCATCATCTTTGGGAACCACAAACGTTGCCCTATACCTGGCTTCGTCAAATCGGAAAGCCAAAGCCTTTTGGAGACCCAACAGCGATTCAAAGAGATTATCTCCCGGAAGATTACCTTCAGGATTTCACAGAAGCAAAAGACTTTGACTTGGTTGGGACTGTACATGTTCAAGCAGATAGCGCCCTACCAGAACCTGTGACAGAGACGAATTGGCTGGATCAACTGAATACGCCCATTCCCACGGGAATAGTAGGTTTTGCAGACCTTTCCAAAGAAAATTTACGTGAAATCCTTG
>WTIF01000372.1 GCA_011522845.1 Deltaproteobacteria bacterium | reverse complement strand
CGTGTATTCTGAGGGTGTTACGAAATCTTGTAGTTCTGTGCTCAAATTCTGCAATTCGGCGTCGCTCGCAGCCTTATCGCCTAAGCCTGCGTTAGCCAAGGTGTTGTGCAGGTGCTTGAGCGCTGCCTTGGCATGACCATGTTCTTCCCAACTGCCGTTGTGAGGGATTGATTTGCTCGTTCAAAAGATTCAAGAGGTACATCAAAATTTACTGTTTTTCCCGCCATTGCCGTTCGAGTAGATTCCTCGATATTAATTCCGTTACTTGGGTCACCATCAGCATCCAGCGTTTGCAATAAGCGACTGAGGTTGATTACTTTCTGATCTGCTGTTCCAGACGCCCCCATCACTTCAACAGGAGTTAGCTTTTCTGTAGCAACCACACTTCCCAATGAGATGTCGCCAATTTCGAAAGTGACGGTATCTCCTTCCTTGTAGTAAAAAGTCCCCTCAGAGTCCGTGAATCCTCCCAAGCCGCCACTGGTGGAAAAGCCCACACCTGCCACGGCACTATCTAGAAAGACACCAGGATTTCCCTCTCTTTGCACAGTTTCTTCTGTAAGAATCTCGTCTTCTGTAGGAGCACAACTAGAACTAAGCAATAGAGCGCATGCTAGGAATATAAGGGCTAAATTGTGGAACCTAGACATTGTTAATCTCCAGTTCTGATTGGGTATTTGGTCTGACAACTAATTATTGTTTGTTTATCATGGTGTCTTGCTAAAAACACCTAAACATTTCTTACTAAATTTTTTACTTAAATCAGAAATCTTTTCTAGATAGGCCCATTCGTGAGAGGAAACCATCAATGGCATCTCTGACAAATTTATTGCCTAGAAGACACTTACCTACTTGGCAAGTGAGGGGTATTCTCAACCCTTGAGCTGAGATTAGAATGTGGAAGGAAAACTTCATGTCAGGTTCTGACAAAATCCTTTTTGTCAGTTGACAAGTAATTGTTCAAATACTCTTTATACATGTAGATAACAAAAAGCAATTTTTCTACCCAAGTTTATCTGGAATAGTAATTATCAATTTTCAGACAGATTCCGTCCAACAAGGTAGGAATGGGGAAGTAGCTCTTGGCTGCTGAGCAGCTAGCAAGCAATAATGAACTTATCAGAGAAACCACTCCAGAACAATTGGAGCTTTGGTCTTTGAGGGAGAGCCCAAGTCATAACCTGGGCTTTTCGAGGGATTAGGAGTGGGGAATCAGCGCTCGAGTACGTCCTGAATATCTTTGATGACTCCATTGGTCAAGGGCACGATCGGTAGGTCGTTGGGATCATCACCAAAAGGATCTTCAATCTCTAGTCCGATCTCTTCAATGCCCACCAACGCATAAATGAAGAAGGCCATGATCACCAAAGTCATGTAGCCAAACGAGGGTATCAGCACAAAGGGCAATGTCACGAAGTAGATGCCCATGAAGACTTTAAGTTGGTTGACATAGGCGAAGGGCAAAGGTGTCTGACGGATTCGTCTTAAGGCATGCGTAGCTCCCTGCAGATCAGCAATCGACTGGACTACCGGATTAAACTCAGAGGGGTGCATCCAGCGCTTGCGAACTCCTAAACGAAGCTCTGTATTCAGCATACTGAGCAGGCCATTGAGCTTGTTGCTATGCTGGTTCAGTCGCTGGTGGAGCTGCCCTGTCAGCTTCCCCATTGATTTAAGGGTGATTCCATCTCGCAAATCATCACGCATTGCTCCCATGAAGGCGGCTAATAGCATACCGATCTGCTGCCGATATTCCTTCTCTTCCTCTGGGATCACTGCATTGGCTTGATTCATCAGATTGCGGGCTGCAATGCACAGTGAGCCTAGTTGTTTTCGACCTTCCCAGTAACGGTCATAGGATGTATTTGTTCGGAAAACCAACAACAATCCAAGTGCTACCCCTACAATCGAATGGGCCTGGGAACTCATCTCGAACTTCAGGCCAGTGAACTCGAAGAACAGAATCAGAGCCAGAGACCAGAGCACCATCACCAAGGTATAGGGAATAACTCTGGGCAGCACCGTACCAGTGTAGGCGAAAATGATCTTCAAGCGCTGATCAGATTGGTAATTGATCATGAAACTTCTCTACTTGTGAACATCTGAAGAATTGAGATTCCTTCCCCTTCAAACTCCATGTACGACCAAAATGCCAGAACATAGTTTTCAATGAGCAAAATTGCTGCCGATTCACTCCGTCGCATGAGTTGATCTGGAATTGAATCATGATCCTGAGAATGAGC
>WTIF01000348.1 GCA_011522845.1 Deltaproteobacteria bacterium | reverse complement strand
ATGCTTTAGGTAAGACCATGTGCCTATACCTTCATCATCAGCGACTTGGAAGCTTACCCAAAGTAGATGAGTTACGAGAAATTTATGAATCACAGTTTAAGGTGGGGCGAGAAATTTTAGAGAAATTTATTTCTGAAAAAAAGGTGAACCCGAAAAAGTAGTGTGGCTCCCATGAACCGACTGTGATAGGTTGAATTTCAGAATCAATTTCCATTTAGATATTCAAAAAAATTATGCATGACGATACAAGAGTCGTTCGCTTAGGTAGACATCCCGAAGCTTTCCATGGAGCAGTAAATCCACCGGTTTATCATGTCTCCACCATTCTCTCTGAAACCGTGGAAGAACTGGAAGAACGTGGCCGAGCCACGGAGGTTGCACGTCACACTTACTATGGACGAAAAGGCAACCCCACATCCTGGGCTTTAGAGGATGCTATCGCTGAGTTGGAGGGGGGGTTTGCATGTCTCACCTTTCCCTCTGGCATCGCGGCCGTTGGCAATGCACTTCTGGCCTTTCTGAAGGCAGGTGATCATTTGTTGATGGTGGACAGTGTGTATGGGCCCACTAGAGATTTCTGTAACAAATACTTAGCGCGTTTCGGAGTCGAAACAACATTCTATGATCCTTGCATAGGAAGCGAAATTAGAGAATTGATTCGACCTAACACAAAACTACTTTTCCTGGAATCGCCTGGTTCCCAAACTTTTGAAGTTCAAGATGTCCCAACCCTGAGTACGATTGCTCACGCACACGATCTCGTCGTGATGATGGATAACACTTGGGGAACCCCTCTTTTTTTCAAAGCCTTTCAACATGGAGTAGATGTTTCCATCCAAGCTGGAACCAAGTATATTGTTGGACACTCTGATGTAAGCCTTGGTACGGTAACCACAACCCGTGAATTTTGGCCAGTCCTCAAGGACGCAGCTTGGCAACTCGGACAATGCAGTGGCCCTGACGATCTTTATCTAGCTCAACGGGGATTGAGAACAATGTCGGTGCGGCTAAGCAGGCATCAACAAAGTGCAATAGAGATAGCAGACTGGCTTCAGAAACAGCCTGAGATCAAGCGGGTGCTTTATCCTGCTCTCCCAAGTGATCCTGGCTATTCAATTTGGCAAAGAGATTTTTTAGGAGCCTCAGGATTGTTCGGAGTGGAACTTCACCCTTGTGACCCTAGGGGAATCAAACAGATGCTCAATGGAATGGAGCTTTTTGGGATGGGATATTCATGGGGCGGTTATGAGAGTTTAATCCTCCCCACCAACCCAAGATCAATGAGAACAGCGTCACCTTGGCGCTATGAAGGGCCGCTTTTGCGGCTGCACATCGGGCTGGAAGCCCTTGACGATTTGCGCTCTGATTTGGAAGCCGGCCTCAAAAGATTGAGGGAGGCTTCTTAAGACGACGCAGACCCTCACATTGGAGTGAAAGATGCGTTACCTTGACTATGCCGATCTAGCAAATCCTCGGAAAGAGGATTCTCACCACACCTATGACTTCCTCAAAGACGTCCCTGTAATTGTCAGTGCAGAAGTAGCCCGAAAGAATATGACGATTAGGGAAATCCTCAGTTTACGTAAAGGCTCCACAATCGGGTTCGATAAGCTGTTGGGCGAACCCATTGACATGGTAGTTGTTGACAAAAACCCAGCTCGACAAAGAGTCACCGCTCGTGGAGAGATTGTGGTCTTAAATGAACGCTACGGATTCAGAGTCACCTCAGTAGAAAGTACTCAAGAGAAAAAATCCACTGAGATCGTGCATCTTGATGCCGAGATGAATGATGAACCGGGAGGTTCTCACTTTCCATTGGGATTTCATAGATGAAAAAGAGAACATTCTGAACGAAATCAAATCCTTTTAGTTTCATACAAAATTGAATGCGTTAGCCAGGAATTCAAAATGAACGCAGCTCCTGAAGTAACTCCCATTCCCTGTTTGAAAGACAACTACGCTTATCTACTGCGATGTCCATCAACAGGACAAACTGGTGTCGTAGATCCCTCAGCTGCCCAACCTGTCCTGAAGGTATTGAGAGATAGAGGATGGGGTTTAGATTACATTTTTAATACTCATCATCACTGGGATCATGTCGGGGGAAATGAGGAATTGAAACAAGAATTTCCAAGTGTTCGTATTTTTGGTCATCAATCTGATGAGGGACGTATTCCAGGAATAACGGATGGGGTACAGGATGGTCAAGTAATCGGATTTGGAGACTTGAATGGATTTGTCATTCACAACCCTGGACATACATCAGGAGCAATAACTTATGTTTGGGGAGATGCAGCCTTCACCGGGGATACTCTTTTCGCTGCAGGCTGTGGGCGGATCTTTGAGGGATCACCTCAAGACATGTATTCTTCACTACATCAAAAGATTGGTTCACTTCCACCTGAAACGCGACTCTATTTTGGGCATGAATATACCGAAAAAAATCTGGAGTTTAGCTTAGACGTGGAGCCAAACAACCACAAAGCAGATGTACTTTTAAAGGAGGTACGTAAGATACGAGCTGAAGGGAAATTCACAACCCCCTCAACAATTTCTCAAGAATTTGCGACGAACCCGTTCATGAGAACTCAGGAGTTAGAGATCCAAAAAAGAGTGCGAGAATTGGAACCAGATGCTGATTTAAGTCCAGTATCTGTTTTTCGAGTACTGAGAGAGTATAAGAATCGCTTCTAATTTTCTGGAAGTTCTCTGAATGAATCCTTGGCAACACCTGGAGAAAGTCCGCCAAAAATCTTCTAGATTATGGTTAGGACTGATGTCAGGAACTTCTCTGGATGGATTGGACATTGCCCTTGTCAAAGTAGCTGGTTCGGGTTCTTCGACAAAAATTTCCTTAGAGGCTTTTGCCTCGCCTCCCTACTCTGCAGAGTGGCAACATTGCCTCCAACATTGCACAAATCCCATAGAGGTCAGTGCCATTGAACTAGGCCAGCTTCATGTTGGTCTGGGATTTCACTGGGCTGAAATCGTCCTCCAGCAACTCCATGAATGGCATATTGACCCAAGATCCATTGACGCTGTGGCCAGCCATGGCCAAACTGTTCTTCACCTGCCTCCTGAATCTACGCTAAGAGCGTATCTCCCTAAAACTTTTCCTAACCACTTTTCTGCCACATGGCAATTAGGTGATGCCGACCAATTGGCTCAAAGAATAGGTCTGCCTGTAGTCTCAGATTTCCGTATGAAAGATTTGGCAGCTGGAGGTACGGGCGCCCCTCTGTTGCCATATCTTGATTTTCTTCTTTTCAATAAAATAGGGGTTGAAAGGGTCGTTCACAATCTTGGAGGAATCAGTAATCTTACTTTCTTACCAGGTTCAGATAATTCGGAAGCGGTCTTAGCATTTGATACGGGTCCTGCCAATCTTCTCTTGAACATCGGAATGCAGCACTTGGGCACCGGTGAGCTATATGATAAAGACGGTCAGACAGCCGCAAAGGGGAAAGCGAATAATAGATTACTGAATGAATGGTTGAAGCACTCCTACCTAAATTTAAAACCGCCTAAATCAACTGGCCGGGAGGAATTTGGTTCTGAATTGATGAAAACCTGGTTGAATGAGGCAAAGTCAGCAGGACTTTCTATTCCAGATTTAATGGCTACACTCACGGCTTTTACGGCGGAATCAATCAATCGAGCTTATAGGGCTCATTTACCAAGATTGCCCAAAGAGTCTTTTTTGAGCGGAGGGGGGTCGTTCAATAAGGAACTGAAGAAACAGATACAGGACAGATTACCCGAGGTTGAATTTCGAGATTTTTCAGAATTGGGCCAGCCTGCTGAGGCAAGAGAGGCAATTGGTTTCGCAGTGCTGGGGAATCAGTTTCTAATGGGCGAATCAACTACTTTTCCGGGCATCACAGGAAATCAATCATCAGTGATACTGGGTAAACTATCACTACCGAATTGAACTCTTTGCTTGAACATCCTTCTTGAGGTAGAGTGGCTGAACCTGTTCAATTGGTAATTCCTTGACTTGCCCAAGATGGGCAGCTTGATAGATCATCCAAGCGTCTGGAACTGGATACTGAAGATGAATTTTTTCTAGCCTAGCTAATTCCGAATCCCTTCTTTGCCCCAATTGTAAGAGGTGAACTGGATTTTCTAAAACTGCATCAGGGAGGTCTTCAAGTTCAGAGAGCTCAATGTCAGAAGTCATTGCTGGAAAGCCACTTTCATTAAATTGAAACCAAGCCCAGAAAACTTCCTGTCTCGTACAATTCAGCATTACCGGGAAAGGCTTTTTTTGAGGTGAAACTTGAAAAGACAAAACCTCCAAACTATTAACACAGCGAATGGGCAACTTTAGTACTTGCGCAGTTGTTCGAACGACACTGAGAGCGATTCTAACGCCTGTATAAGAACCCGGACCACGATTCACGATCAATTCATCAACATCATCGAGATCCCAATTTAAATTTTTCAGCAACTCCTGTAATTGTGTGAGTAAGATTTGTGCGTTACGGCGCCTGCATTGAGTGTAAATCAGTGCTCTTGGCTCATGATCTTCGATTAGACCGAGACTAAGATTTTCAAAGAGAGTATCCAACACGAGAGATTTCAATTCATCAACCTTTCGTAAAGAGAATCGTGGCTACTCATGATGATTTCTCTACTACCATCTGAAACATAATTAATTTTGATATTGAGTACTCCCTGAGTGCCGACTAATGATCTTAGAAGTTTTGGCCACTCTACCAAAGTGATCCCGTCCACAGCAATCAAATCCTCGAAATCGAAGTCTTCCAGTTCGTTTTGATCCTCTAGACGATACAAGTCCAAATGATGAATCACTCCCGAATTGTAAGAGTACATATTCACCATGGTATAGGTGGGAGAAGTTACCAAATTTATTGGCACCCCCAGACTTGCGCATATATTTTTGCAGAGGGTTGTTTTGCCCGAACCTAAATCTCCGTCCATCATTATTATACAGCCAGGTTCCAATATTTTTGAAAGTTTTGCTCCGGCAGTTGCCGTTGCCTCTAAATCAGGTAAGAACCATTTGATCGTGATCATGCGCAAAATAAGATGAAATCTGTTGTTCTGGAATTCAAGGGAGTTTCTTATGGAGTGAAAGATGAGAAAGCAGATCTAACCGAAGTCAGCTTTTCTCTCCAAAGAGGGCAACGGATAAGCCTACACTGTGTCCGTCCTGAGCAGTCTGAAACCATATGGCGATTATTGCAAACCAATCTAAGGCCACACAAAGGAAATATAGACACTCCTGTTCGTGATCAATGCTACAGTAACAGACTTCTAGAGACAGGGTTAAATCCGAAAAAAACAATTTTAGAAAACCTTGCCTCACCTCGATTTGAGATGCGTCCTTGGGTAGCGGGCAAACCCCGGACGTGGGGACAACTCGCAGATATGTTGGAAATTTCTAACAGCACTCTGCGAAGGCCAATTGAGTCAATTGAGGCCAGTGGCCGACAAAGAATAATCTGGTTATTTTTGTGGTGTTTGGACGTAGAACTCTTGATCTTGGAATCAGTTCTGGAGGGTCTTGATCAATCCTTAAAAAAAATAGTGTTTGATTGGTGGGAGGACTCCAAGGGGACAATCCTGTACTTGGGAGAGCCTGCAGAGGGTATTGCCTTTCACTACCAGTTTGCTATCAACGCTGACGGACATCTGATGGATCAGAATATCAAACATGACCGCTTTTGGTGAACAAAGCTGTATATGGTGAGATACCCAGATTATCAAGTATGCATTCCCAACGATGGTCGTATTCCATGTCCATAATCAGGGATTCATCCAACGGAGCAAGCCACCAAGACTCTTCTTGAATTTCCCGATCTAGCTGAAAAGCTCCCCATCCTGAATAACCAACACCAAGATGGTAAGTTTTTGGGCCACTACCATCAAGGATCGCCATGAGGATATCCTGTCCAGCACTCAGGGCTATTCTGGATGAAATCTCTGTGCTTGATTCACAAAGGTAATCTGAAGTGTGCACAGCCCAAAATGATTCTGGTTGCACTGGACCACCAATTAATAAGGGCACTTCCAAATCATTATGGTTTTGGAACTCTTCTTTTAAAATTTCTGTGACTTTTAAATCTGAAGGGTGGTTCATCACTAGGCCAAAAGCACCTTCTTCATTGTAGTTGCAAAGTAAAATTGCTGTCTTGGAAAAGTATGGATCCTGTAAATTAGGTAGCGCCACCAAAATTCCAGGGGCCAATTCTGACTGCTTCATGGGATTATTTGTGCAAGGGTTCCAGAGTTTTCCAATCGGTAATGAAGGATTCATAATTTTTTGAGGTCCCCAGAGCCTTTTTGTGATGTGAGAGAAAGATGGCGGATCTAGACTCCCATAAACTAGCGATAGACTACTTACGGCAAATTCAATACCAAAAACAAAAAAATGTGTCCTGTCAAACTATCCAGGACCAATGGCAACAGATCCTTGTAGCTGGTGGAAAACAAAATCTGATCGGTCTAGCTAAACTGCGACATCAGTGGAATACTGATTTGGATCCCTTCCTTGCTGATCACACCTACCCCAGAAACATCTCCTCGATTTATGATTATTCGCTGCTGAAGCTTGAATTTCACGATTTCCCAGATACTGAGCTTCAAAAGGCTTATCAACAACTTATCAGCCACAGCTTTCGGAAAAAATCAGATTTAGTGACTGCAGTTAGAAAGCAAATACGCAGAAATTTAAGTGAAGATGAATTGGAATTTTTGGAAGAAAGCATTCAGTCGAAATGGGTTGGCAGGTGTTTAAACCTGATTGTTTATGACGCCTCGCTTCAACAATCTTTCCGACTAGAACAAGAAGCATACATCAAATTATTCCAGCCGCTTCTTCCAGGATGGGATTTGGTAGAGATTCGTTGTCAAATTAGTGATCCCCTGTCATTTCGGAGGGATGAAGAAAATTTAAAACAATTAAAGGAGAACTGGAGTTCCCTTGAAAGCAATTTTTCCCAAATTTTCTTTCCGGGGTTTATCCATCGACCTGAAAAACATTGGGCCATTCTCTTCTGTTACTGTAATCAGGAAGCCCAGGCTGATTGGGACGAGGTAAAGGATGAACTCTGGTTAGAACTACAGCAAAAATTCCCAGCCATCTTCATTTCATTATCGACAATCGCGTTGCTCAAGCAAAAGCCTTCTAAAAATATGTTCGTACTCAAAGAGTCCCTTGGCCAATTCGATGAGTTGATAAAAGTTAAATCATCAATACAACCATCAAAATCGAAGAACCCTCAAGAATGTATATCCTCTGCGATGTCGATCCTTCAAAAACTTCATCGAAAATCACTGCTCAAAGTTTCTGAATAATCCCGGCACTTCTCATTAATTAATAGAAAAATGGACGCAACCATTACACTCGGGCGGGGCCCCGAATTTCTTTCTAAACAGGAAATCAATCTTTTAACCGACCAAAGCGAAACCGGCCTACATCACCGATTTCGGAATTGTGCACTTGCGGTTTTGAACTGTGGTGGGCCCACGGCAGACACCCTCGAATTGCAAAAACGTTATAAAGATTTTCAGATCGAAATCAAGCAAGCTGCTCGCGGCAATCTTCTGGTTCTTCGGAATGCTCCTGAGACTGCTTTTGTCGATGGGAATATCATATCTGGACTCCAGGAAATGCTATTCGCAGTCTTGCGAGACACTGTTTACCCTCATCTCTTTGGGCCATCTGAATCTTCTGAGCAGATTACCAATCTAGTGTTTCGCATGTTACGAAACGCTGAAATTTTTGATTCTAACGCAGAAACGAATCTAGTCGTTTGTTGGGGAGGGCACCGGATCAACAGAAATGAATACCAATATACCAAAGAGGTAGGACATCAACTTGGCTTGCGGAATCTAGATATTTGCACCGGCTGTGGGGCAGGAGCCATGAAAGGACCTATGAAAGGGGCCACGATAGGTCACGCAAAGCAACGCCGGCGTGGCGGAAGATATATTGGGATCAGTGAACCTCAGATTATTGCAGCGGAATCTCCAAATCCAATTGTCAATGATTTGTTGATAATGCCAGATATCGAAAAGCGCTTGGAAGCATTTGTAAGACTTGGCCATGGCATATTAGTTTTTCCTGGAGGTGCTGGTACTGCTGAAGAAATACTTTATTTACTTGGTATTTTACTTCACCCAGAAAATGAAGATCTTCCTCTCCCACTAATTTTTACAGGTCCAGAGAGTTGCCGGCCTTATTTTGAACAAGTAGACCGATTTATCGCTACAACGCTTGGCCCAGATGCCTGTCGAAAATATAAAATCATCATTGACAACCCGATTATGGTTGCTCAGGAAATGAAACTGGGGTTGCAGGCTGTCCAGAAATTTCGTGAGTCATCTCAAATACCACAATATTTTAATTGGGGACTCCACATTCAGGAAGAATTTCAACATGCTTTTGAGCCATCGCACAAAAACATGAAGGAATTGGAGATTTACCGAAACCAACCTCGCCATCATCTGGCGGCTAACCTGCGTAAGGCTTTTTCAGGGATTGTGTGTGGTAACGTGAAAGAATCCGGACGTCTAGCGATTGCTCAGGAAGGCCCATACGAAATTTATGGTGATTTAGAAATCATGCATCACTTGGATGAACTGCTGGAAGCATTTCAAAATCAGGGTCGAATGAGGCCTCTGGAATCACAAGGGCCCGAGACCTACCGAGTAGTGAAGAAAGAATAAATGATGTTGTAACATGTTGAATAACAAAATGGCTGATTCTAAAACGAACTTATCCAAATTTCACCATAAGAACGGCATTTGGTTTTTTACATTCTGATCTTTGAGGCCGCATCCAGAAATTTGTCGATTCGTGCCGCCATTTATGGTTATCAGAAGGAATTTTATGTATGGAGTACTGACCAGCGGGGTACAGATGCACTACCAGAATTGGTTCTTGATTTTGAATCTGGCGTCTTCTGTGTTGGCAGGGCGTTCAGAATACTTTAGTGGACCACATATCCCAATTGGCAAGGATCTGGACCTCAGAAATGATTCAGGTTCATTTCATCTTAAGTGAGTTCAATTGATGGACTCATTGGAGGTGAGTGAAGTAATCACATCTGTAATTGGACGACCCAAAGTATATGACCGAGATTGCGTAACGAACTCAACCCAAAGTTGATCTTGTAATCTGAGGAAAAAAAGGGGT
>WTIF01000228.1 GCA_011522845.1 Deltaproteobacteria bacterium | reverse complement strand
TGGACAGACTGTGCGCTTTTCGGACACCAATGAAGCCCGCCAACAAGGAATTGCGGTTGTTCACCAAGAGCGTCATCTGATCCCGCGTTTCTCGGTTGGGGAAAATCTCTTTCTTGATCGCCTTGGGGACCAAGCCTGGAGTTGGGTGGATTATCCGAAACTGCATGAAGAAGCAAAACCCTGGCTTGCCGCGGTCGGCTTGGATTTGGATCCGGAGACTCCAGTAAAACAGCTCTCTGTTGCCAAAATGCAGCTCGTAGAGATTGCTCAGGCGATTTCACAGAAATCTCGTGTGCTGCTGATGGATGAACCAACGGCCTCCCTAACACCTCATGAGACAGAGAAGCTTTTCTCATTGTTGCAGAAACTCAAGGACGATGGGGTCACGATCGTTTTTGTTAGTCATAAGCTCGAGGAGGTACTTCAGATCTGCGATTACCTGACCGTTTTGCGTGATGGTCAGAATACTTGTACCAGCCAGCCGATTGCCCAATATGACAGACAAGATCTTGTCCAGTTGATGATCGGACGGAAGGAGCAGATTCCTGCTTGGCAAACTCGTGAAGTCAATCGACAAAGTCCAAAATTGGAGCTACGTCAGGTCAGTACAGAGGTTGGACACAAAGATCTGGATCTTAAAATGTATCCAGGGGAGATTCTTGGATTTTACGGATTGATTGGGGCAGGACGTAGCGAGTTGGCGAAGTCGCTGATTGGTTATTTCCGAATGACCAAAGGAGAGTATCTGCTGGATGGCAAGGTAATTCATGTCTCTGGGGTCTCCGTTGCCCGAGATCGCTATGCAATTGGCTATCTGAGTGAGGATCGTAAGTCAGAAGGTTTGATTCTACAGCATGATGTTTTGCAGAATTCTGGTATCACCGTTTGGAGAAAGATTTGTTCAAAACTAGGCTGGCTCTCCGATCAGCAGGTCACCAACCGAGTCTCACCTTCGATTGACAAGCTGGAGGTTAAGACACCTTCGTTGGCACAGATGGTGGGGAATTTGTCGGGAGGCAATCAGCAGAAGATCTCCGTGGCCAAGTGGTTGGCTGCTCAAGTCGAGATCCTGATTGTTGATGAACCATCTGTTGGGATCGACATTAAGACCAAGGCTTACCTACATGAGTTGATTCGGGAACTGGCTGATCAGGGGACTTCTATTCTCTTAATTACCTCTGATATGCCGGAAATCATCACGCTTGCGGACCGTATCATTGTAATGGATGAATTTGTCATCAAGGGAGACCTACCAAATAACCGCAACTATGAGGAGATGAGTACAGGAATCATGAATTTGATTCATAGCTGAAATTTAGAAGGGCTGTCTGCCATAAAGAATAATTGGTTTCTTTTTGCCTCCAATTGAAACCTATCCAACAAATTATTTCCTTCCATACTGTCGTTGACTGTCTTGCTTTCTCCTCGATAACTGCTAGAGAATTTCAGGATTCATCAATTACTCAAAATTAAGCTCTCCCTGTTTAGTAGATTTGTAAAAGTTCTACTCCGAGACCTCAGTACAAATATAACTCATGAATTCCATCACGAAACCCGAATACGACCAGATTCTAGAAAAAGCAGCATCCATTCAGAAGAAGTGGCGAGAAGTTCCTGCTCCGAGAAGAGGGGAATTGCTGCGAGTCTTTGGCAATCAATTGCGAGAGTCTCAAGAGGACATCGCCCATTGCATCATGACCGATGCCAAGAAAATTCGGGCAGAAGCGTTGGGAGAAGTACAAGAGGCGATTGACATGTGCGACTTTGCCGTGGGCTTGTCACGTCAGCTATACGGATTGACGATTGATAGTGAGCGACCGGAGCATAAGCTTCAGGAGGCTTATCATCCACTTGGGGTGATCGGGGTGATCACGGCATTTAACTTTCCCTGCGCGGTTTGGGCTTGGAATCATTGCCTTTCGATGGTCTGTGGAAATAGTGTCGTTTGGAAAGGGTCTCCCAAGGCACTAAACGTCACTGCAGCCTGTAAAAAAGCTTGGGATCAAGCGGTACAAAATTGTATGCCCAGTGAGGGATTCGAAGATCTGTTGCAGCTGATAGACGGACACAAGGAGCAGGCCGAGTGGATGGCTGATGATCCTCGGATCAGTCTGCTCAGCGCAACAGGTTCCACCGAAATGGGAAAAGCTTTGGCTCCTCGGGTTGCCGCAAGATTGGGGAAGGCGCTTTACGAACTCGGTGGAAACAACGGGATGATTGTTAGCCAGCACGGCAACTTGGATCTTGCG
>WTIF01000326.1 GCA_011522845.1 Deltaproteobacteria bacterium | reverse complement strand
CCACAGGCTGGAGGCAGTCATCTTCCCGACATCACCGTAATCACTCCTTGTTGGCAGGATGGGCAACCTCTTTTTTATGTGGCAAGCCGGGGTCATCATGCCGATATTGGCGGAATCACTCCTGGTTCGATGCCGCCCTTCTCGCGTACACTAGCGGAAGAAGGTGCTCGGCTGAAGAGCTTTAAACTCGTCGAGAAAGGGATCTTCAACGAAACAGGCATCACCGAGTTGCTCAAGGCTCCAGCCCAGGTTTCTCGGCTTCCAGGAGAATTGCCAATAGCTGGAACCCGACTGCTGGCGGATAATATTTCCGATCTCAAGGCCCAGGTAGCTGCGAACCAGCGTGGAATTGACTTGCTTCAGGAGATGATCGAACACTGGTCATTGGAAGTCGTGCAGGCCTACATGAAACACATCCAGGACAATGCGGAAGAGTCCGTCCGGATGATGCTACAGGAACTCTCAGTTCGGGAGGGTCTGCCTGAAGTCGGCACGATTCACGCGGTGGACTACCTGGATGATGGTTCACCGATCTGTCTTGCCCTGACCATTGATCGTCGTGACGGCAGTGCCTGTTTCGATTTTGCGGGCACTGGCACAGAACTCTGGGGAAACCTGAACACTCCCCGGGCAGTCACATACTCTGCTGTACTCTACGCCCTACGCTGCCTGATTCATCAAGATATGCCACTCAACCAGGGTTGTCTGAATTCTATCGAAATTCGTATCCCTGAAGGGTCACTGCTTTCTCCCTCTGAAGAAGCCGCTGTTGTTGGCGGCAATGTGCTCACCTCACAGCGCATCACCGACGTAATTCTCAAAGCCTTTGGAGCTTGTGCCGCTTCCCAGGGCTGCATGAACAACCTGACCTTCGGCAACGAACGTTTCGGTTACTATGAGACGATTGGTGGGGGAGCCGGAGCTGGCCCAAGCTGGCATGGTCAATCCGGGGTTCATACCCACATGACCAACACACGCATCACCGATCCAGAAATCCTGGAACGACGCTACCCAGTGTTGCTCAGAGAATTTTCAATCCGGAAGGGATCAGGTGGAAAAGGTAACTTTAACGGAGGGGATGGCTTGGTGCGAGAACTAGAATTTTTGGAGAAGCTGCAGGTTGCAATCCTTTCTGAACGCAGGAGCCACACTCCCTACGGGATGGCTGGGGGCGAAGATGGGCGGTGCGGTCGTAACCTCTTTCTGCGCAAAAACGGTCCAGTGCTCAATCTTGGGGGTAAGAACGAGATCCAGGCGCAACCCGGAGACCGCTTCCGTATCGAAACCCCTGGCGGCGGTGGTTGGGGTGTTAAAAGAAATAATTCTTAGCGATACTTTTGACCAATGCTGGTTGCTCAGAAGCTTGTTTCACAAAGGCAACTGGGCTTCTGACAAAGCTTTATCCAACAAGCCAGTTTGATCAAGAAGATCTAAAATGGTGTAACGACTTCTGATAAATCTAGCAGCCCGAATTGTTCTCTTTAGATGCTCTTCGGTGATACCAATTTGATGGGCTCGGATTGGAGCATTCGCAGCTTCCAGTAAGTATTTAAGCTTTGTGGTTGGGAGAAGGTGATTCTGGAGTCTGTTTCTGAGTTTTGGCCAAACATTTTTCAATTGATCAACGCGTTCTTCAATTTGCCCAGACTCTAAATGCTTTCTCTCGGTTTCCAATAACGCTCGCCTCACAATTTCTGGTTGTCTGAATAAACATTTTATTTCAATCTCTTTGTCCCCCATAGTTTTGTAGTTTGATTTGTTGTAGGCAAACTGTTCAAGGGGTTGCAGTAGCAGCCAATCATAGAGTGCCATAGTTGAGAGACACCCGATTGAAACGCAAGCTCCGTGTGATACCAGTTGACCATTGAACTGATGGTGTTCCATTTCCCAGATATGAGCGATTTGATGGTCTGCGCCAGATGCTGGTCGTGAACTACCAAAAAATTCCATTGCTAGGCCTGTCAAAAGCAAACCAATCACTAATGATTGCAATGACTCAGGCTCTCCTCTGCGCATACCTTCAGGATTTTCCAGACACATTCTTAGATTCCCTTGGACAAGCGGCCAAGCAATCTTATCGATATTTTCTAGTCCAAGTGCACCTGCAATGATCCAATCTCCTCCTGCAGGGACTTTTCCAGCAAGGTCTCCATAACCCCAACCACTCATTTCCGATGGTGCTGCTCCGAGAATATCTAAGTCAATCAAAATGAGTTTGGGAGGTGCACAGTTGTGGGTGATTTTGAATCCTTGATCACTCAGAACTGATCC
>WTIF01000249.1 GCA_011522845.1 Deltaproteobacteria bacterium | reverse complement strand
ATATACACCACGTCCCTCTAACTTGTTATTTTTGAAATTTCCATAGTAGTTCCGCCCATCAGGCCATTGGAAGCTTCCAATTCCATCCAGTTGATCATTGACAAAGTTGCCAGAGTATTCGCGCCCATCCTGCCACTTGAGAACCCCCTCTCCATTAAACTGCTCATTGTTAACCTGGCCTTGATAGCTCCTGCCGTCTGGAAAAAGAAAGTTGCCTTCCCCTTGGGGCTGACCCTTTTGAAAAGTTCCTTTGTACTTTCTTCCGTCATTCCATTGATAGGTGCCTTGACCCTCAAAACGGCCATCAACAAATTGCCCTTCGTACTTTTCGCCATCACTTTGTACAAGAGTTCCTTGTCCCCATGGTTGGCTATTTTTAAACTGACCAACGTACATGTTCCCATTTGGGAATTTGATGGTCCCATCACCTGAAATTCGGTAGTTTTTTACGGGACCCACAAATCGACTCCCATCAGGAAGATTCAGAATCCCCATGCCATCTGGTTGACCATCTTTGAAAATCCCCACAAATAGGGTTCCATCGGGTAAAGTACCTGTACCGGTCCCATGCGGAACTCCATTCTTTGTCTCTCCTCGATATGCTTCCTCTGAAACTGCATTCCCAGCTTTGGTCCAACTGTTATTTTGGCGATCAAAGAATAGCTCCGCCCCAGATAATTGAGCAGAACTGAACATCAAAAGTGCAGATATCCATAGTTGTAGAATCCTTTTGGGCATGTAACCTCCTCGATAGATGAGAAAGAGCGATTATCTAGGTGATTTAATTTGTCGTTTTAAGCGATTTTTCATCCATGAATTTGTATCACAAAAAATGTGAAATGAATTTTGAATACATCCAAAAAGCAATTAGAATAGAAAACTTTCAGCAAACTATCACAATTCTAGACAGGATTTTAAATTTTTTTCAATTGGCTAGATCAGCAGTGGAATTCAGTTAGGGCTAGAAAATATGGTGTTGGTTTTGAAAAAAGTGATTAACGTTATTTATTCCAACAAAAAACAGCAGTTGCCAACATTTGCATTCAGCAAAGACCCAGAAAATTTTTACAAATCGGAGATGAACATTATGGAGAAGATGAATAAGGGAAAGATGCCTGCAGAAATCGGTAAACTTTTCGGACTGCTCTACGATGGAGAGAGCGAGTTATTGGTTCGAATTGCCAGCGAGAATTTAAAAAAACAACAGACCCAGCAAGATGGCCAGAATCAGGAGATTTACTCAGAAGAATCAGTAAGTACCACGGATCCCCTCAAACCATGACTGAAATTCTTAAGGCGTTTACTTTTTTACTTGGATTCCAATTGTTGGGTACTGCGACCGTAATGGGAATGTCTTTGCCGATTCCTGGGCCGGTTGCAGGATTGCTTTTTCTGATTGGCTGGCTGGGAATGAATGCTCCCAGACCGAAGTTTTTAAAGGAGACCGCCCAAGGGTTGATCGCCCATCTGTCTTTACTATTCGTTCCAGCTGCTGTGGGGATTATTCAACATTTGGATCGGCTTGCTTTGGAGGGAAAGATCCTGCTGACCGCGGTTTTGGTCAGTACAATATTGGCATTGATCGTTGGAGCCCTGACCTTTGTAGTGATGGTGCGCTTAACAGGTGCCTTACCAGAGGGTGAGGAACTTCGCTCATGAATCCAATCAATGAAGTTCAGGATATCTGGGCATATCTCCGCACAACACCATTGCTCTGGTTGATGTTGACCATGATGGCCTATCTTTTGGGTTTTTGGTGTTTTGAAAAAGTGAAACGTAGTCCAATTGTCAGTCCGGTTGCCATTGCTGCGAGTTTTTTAGGAGTAATCTTACTGATCACCGACACACCATACGCTGTTTACTTTGAAGGTGCCCAGTTTGTTCATTTTCTCCTAGGACCAGCGACAGTTTCTCTTGCCATCCCATTGGTGGCAAATTTTCCGAGAGTCCGGAGGGCCGCGATTCCCATGCTAGCAGCATTGATTGCAAGCTCAGCCACTGCCATCTTTGCAGCAATTTTTATTGCTCAAGCGATGGGTGCCTCTGATGAAGCTATCCGTTCTCTGATCCCCAAATCGGTTACCACACCAATCGCAATGGGAATTTCGGAACAGATTGGTGGACTGCCTTCACTAACAGCTGGCCTGGTCGTATTGACCGGAATTCTCGGAGCGATCATCATTACACCCCTAATGAACTATCTTGGCTTCCGAGACTGGCGTGCCCGTGGATTCGCAGTTGGGGTTACCTCTCACGGAATTGGAACGGCGCGTGCCTTTCAGGTGCATGAAGTGGCCGGAGTGTTTGCTGCGGTTGCCATGGCTCTCAATGGGTTGGTAACAGCATTTGTGGTTGCGCTTTTTTCACAATTACTCTGAAAAAACTTCTATTTTGAACTTCAACCTTCCAACAGTTGTTCTGCTGAAAACCCTGAATTTCAGAGACAGGATGTCCATGAAAACACTAACAATTCCGCTTTTGTTTATCCTCCTTTGCAGCCTTTTTTTGGGCTGTACCCCAACGGGCCTAAGAAGCTATATTGTTCTGACGACAAGTAAAAACCCCCAAGATCAGCGAGAGGCAACTGAAGAACTGATGAGATTGGCTAGAGAAGGATCGATCGTTGATCAAATCAAAGCTGAGGGGCACTTGCGACAGTTGAGTCAGTCCGCCATTCCAGATCAGCAAGAATTAGCGATCAAGCCTTTGGTCTGGTTCAGTTTTGTTTCAGATGATGGATATGTACAAGAGAGAAGTCTGGCGCGACTGGAAGGGATCTTGACTCATCAAGAATGGTCTGAAGACTACAAGTTGAAAACCTTGTCTGAAGTTGCAGAATTTTTATCTGGTAGGATGGGGACGACTGAGGAATTCAAAAATAAAAGATATTTGGCCAATGCAGAAAGTTCAGAACGCTTGTCTGCTATCAAGTTTATAGTGGACGTATATCCGGATCTATCCTCTGAACTTCAGCAAGATAGTATAGGAATGTTTTCAGGATTTTTAACTTTAGAACCAACAATACAGAGTTGTCCCCCTGAAATTTGTGATCCTGAGACAAAGATTCTCGAAGATTCCCAAAACAAAAGCATGCTCGGGATCCAAGACTGGAATAAAGCTTTAGAACAGTTGAAGTTAGATCTTTGGGTAAGTCTGCAAAGTTTGATGGATGGGAGTCAAATCTTTGGGCAGTCAAAAGATTCGGTCTTGGCTTTGAATGAAGAGGTGATCAGGCTTCCTCTCAGTTCAGAACTTCGAAACAAGTTGTTAAATCAACCCCTGGAGTAGCCCTTTCAGGATTAGTTTCTGACGGATTCCAATACTCTAAGCGGATGCAAAAGGTACCAAGTAAGGACCTTCAGGAATGACGGCAACCTCTGCGTCCCCTACTCGTTCAATAGCTTCGGCAACGGCCTCCTGCAGATCCGCAATCATTTTTACGCCGGTTAGCTTCTGATCCTCTTCACTCATGCCTGGGCAATACAACTGAACTTCGCCTACACGCATAGGTTTGAGTTGCATCTCACTTTCCCACTCGTCAATTTCCGCAAGATCCTTGGAAAGCAGAGTTTCTAAGAATGCTGCTGGGCCTAGCTCGACAAGCCTGGCCTGTGATTCACGGAATTCCGGTGAGCCGATTCCTTCTGCGCACTCTGAAGCAATAATGAGTGTTCCACCAGGCTCCAGAATATCCAGCGGGGTGACCATCCCCTTTACAGTTTGATAATAAGTTTTGTCTAAGGGGTATCCGGCAGAACTGGTTAAAATTGTTTTAAATTTTCGGCCGACGGTTATCTCGCAACTGGCTCGGGCGAAATTCACAGCTTCCTGATGGCTAGCGAGTACTTCACCAAAGTTTACATGAATCAGGTTTCGTTCTTCATCCAAAATGGTGTTCACAGCCAGGATTTCCCCCCCGAGCATCTGCACAATTTCCAACTGAGATTCATGCAACGGATTATTGTCCAGATTGCATGAGGCGGCATAAGGGCTCTCCATGAAGCGTGCGGAATGGAAGGTACGGATTGTCTCATGATGGGCGATGCCAGGAGCGATTACCTTTCGGCCGCCTGAATATCCTGCCATGAAGTGCGGTTCCACCAAACCAGTAACCAACTTGAGATCAGCTTCTACAAAATGTCGATTCAGTCCAAGAGGTACCTGATGAGTTGGTGTTTTACCAAGATGAACAATTGAGCTTTCATCGCGAGCGTCATGATTCAGGATGCGGATGTTTTCCGTTACCCAGGGGTCTCCAATGACTTCCTCCAGTTCTTCCCCAACATTCGGACGATGAAGGCCTGTAGCAATCAAAATCGTAATGCTATCTCTGGAGATCCCCCCCGCTTCCAGTTCTTCAATAACGGGTTTCAGAAAAAGCTTGTTTGGAACTGGTCTAGTGACGTCGCAGACCAAAATACAGGCAGTTTTATTGCCCAACGCTTCTTGAGAGAGTTTCTTGCTGCGAATTGGCTGTGATAGAGCCTGCTTTACTAAGGCATGTGGGTCTTCCGGAACTGGATACTTGGGTTTGCGAATGATTTGTGGAATCGCTTTTTCCGGTAGTTCTACTAACAATCCCTGACGTCCAAAGGAAAGCTCGATTTGCATGAAAGCCCCGAATCTTGAATAAAGGTGGTTTTTCTTAATATTTCAGAAACAAATGCAATATGTTGCTTGCGTAACTACTACAGATTTATTTCAAAAGCCATACTGGAGATCGACCCACCTGCCTGTAAAGCCCTGAAAGATCTAGGGAAGATTAGGGGCGAGGATTACTGGCTCACTGCTTCGATCTGGAGTGGGAGGTTTTTTCTCCTGAAAAACAGTCTGTAGTTGTGCATTACGGTAGCGTCTCTCATTGATCTGGATTTCGCATTGACGCACTTCGTTGTAATCTCCGATGCGGTCACAAGCGTTGAACTGAGACCTTGCGTAGTTGATATTTGGTGGTTGCTCTGCATTGTTACTGCAGGAAATACCAGTCACAGCAAAACTGATTGCCAGTATGAAATATTTGATGATGTTTTGAGTTGCTTCCTTCAATGGACCTCTTTAAATCAAGTAAGGCTTTCTTTTCGCTTCTTTAATTTTTTAAGGGCATGATCATGTCAAGGATCAAAAAATAGAGCAATGCAAAGTATGTCAGAAAATGAATCGATGTTGGATGAGAGACTATTGTTAGAAGCTGCTCGAGAAGCTAGGAAGAAAGCTTACGCGCCCTACTCAAAATTTCTGGTGGGAGCAGCTATCTTGGATGATCAGGGCAAGCTTCACAAGGGTTGTAATGTGGAAAATGCAGCTTATCCACAAGGAACGTGTGCTGAGGCCGGTGCGATCGCTGCCATGATTTTGGCTGAGGGAAAACAAATCAAAGCCATAGCAGTTGTTGGCGAAAGCCCAGATCCAGTGACTCCATGTGGTGGCTGTCGTCAAAAGATACGAGAATTCGCCGGATCTACAACCCCAATCTTGATCGGGGATCTCAAACAATTAAGATTGCGTCTAACGCTCGCAGAATTACTTCCACACTCTTTCGGCCCAGAATATTTACTCAAGAGCCCCAATGACTAATCTCTCCCCAAACAGTTTTGAACAAGAGATCAAGAATTCAAGTTGGATTCTCAAAGAAAAAATTGGGAAATTTACTCCCAAGGTTGCGATCATTCTGGGCTCAGGACTCAGCAAGTTCTCGGAAGAAATAGACCAGCGTCAAACGATCCAATACTCAGAGTTGGAAGGCTTCCCGGAGCCAGTTGTTGGAGGGCATCGGGGGGAGCTTGTGTTTGGGTCTGTTGGGAATACAGATGTCGTAATCTTACGAGGGAGGAGTCATTTTTATGAGCATGGAGAAGCGCATAACATGCGGGTTCCAGTCGGAGTTCTGAAGCAGATCGGCTGTGAATTACTTCTGTTGACGAATGCAGCCGGTAGCATGGATCCAGATTCTCCTCCGGGTTCACTGATGCTTTTAGAGGATACGATCAATCTGACTGGTGTCTCTCCCTTGTTCGGAGTGGTAGGGGACCAACGCTTTGTAAACATGACCAACGCCCTGGATCCAGAAACAAACCTGCTGATTGAATCAGAGGCTTCCAAAGCTGAAATCCCTTTGAAACGAGGCGTATACGCTTGGATGACGGGACCCCAATTTGAAACCCCAGCAGAAATCAAAATGCTGATGACCCTAGGGGCAAATTGTGTTGGCATGTCTACAGTGCCCGAAATCATTCTGGCGCGTTATTTTGGATTGAAGGTCGTTGCTCTTTCCATTGTGACCAATCAGGCTGCGGGCTTGAGTGATGAAACATTGAGCCATACTCACACCTTTGAGCAAGCTGCGTTGGCAGGTCCAAGGATGACAAAGCTTTTGAAAAACTTCCTGAAAAATTACTAGGCTGCCAGATGATTCCCCAGGAGTTGATTCGCAAGAAGCGTGATGGACTGGAACTGACGCTGCCAGAAATTGAATTCTTGGTTGGAGGATTGACCTCTGGTCAACTGAGTGAAGGACAGGTTGCGGCCTTTGCGATGGCAGTCTATTTTAAGGGCATGACTGCAAAAGAATGCGCTGGCTTAACACGTTCAATGATGAACTCTGGGGACACTCTCAACTGGAAGCATCTGGATCTAAATGGACCAGTTTTGGACAAGCACTCTACTGGGGGTATTGGAGATAAGGTCAGTCTAATGCTAGGGCCTCTGGTTGCGGCATGCGGCGGGTATGTGCCGATGATCTCTGGTCGTGGACTTGGTCATACGGGGGGGACACTGGATAAATTGGATGCGATTCCTGGATATCAAACTGCACCAGATTTGGCGAAATTAAGACAAGTCGTCAAACAGGTCGGTGTCGCCATCATTGGGCAAACTTCAGAATTAGCTCCTGCAGATCGCCGTTTATATGCGATTAGAGATGTGACTGCCACTGTAGAGAGCATTCCGTTGATTACGGCTTCAATACTTTCCAAGAAACTGGCTGCCGGATTGGATGCTTTGGTAATGGATGTCAAAACAGGATCAGGTGCATTCATGCCAACCTACGAGCATTCACTCGCATTGGCTAGAAGCATAGTTGCTGTTGCGGATGAGAATGGAGTTAAGACTTCCGCACTGCTGACAGATATGAACCAAGTTCTTGGCTTGAATGTGGGGAACGGCTTGGAAGTTTTGGAAACCATCAAATATCTGCGTAATGAAATGGTTGACCCTCGACTTGATCAGACAACGGTCTCTCTCGGTGGAGAATTACTTTATCTTGGGGGTTTGGTTGCATCTGCTGAAGAGGGTATGGCCAGAATCAGGAATGCTCGTGAAGACGGGTCAGGGGCAGAGTATTTTGCCAGAATGGTAGCAGCTCTAGGAGGGCCAGCTAATCTTGTGGAGCATTGGGACCATCATTTAGAAAGAGCCGCTGTGATTGTTCCAGTGATGCCCGCCCAAAGTGGTTATCTTGTGAAAATGGATGCCCGGGAAATTGGACTGGCTCTTGTCCAGTTAGGAGGGGGAAGAACCCGTTCCGACCAAAAAATTGACTATGCAGTTGGATTCGAAAATTTTGCGAATCTCAATGAATATGTGAGCCAGCAACAACCCATTGCCTTTGTCCACGCACGTACAAAATCCGAAGCGGAGAAGGCGATTCTGAATATCCTGAAAGCATGTGTTATTGCTGAGGAGCCAGAAAAAAATATCCAATCAAATTGCGTTTACGACCGGATTGCTCTTGACCAAGATGTTGAAGAAGACTAGTTTTCTTTCCTTTTGGCAAAGTTTGTTAGCGTTCTTCTGATTCATCTAACATTACTTCTGTCAGTGAAATTCAACTCTCCATCCTTGAGGAGTCTTCATGCCCAAGCCACGAATCTCTTGGTTATCAGTCCTATGGTTGAGCAGTGTAATGCTGCTGTTAGCTGTCACAACCCTTTCAGCGGCCCCGATCAAAGTTGGATTGGTGACCGATGTGGGACGAGTCAATGACCGCAGCTTTAACCAATCTGCCTGGGAAGGTGTCGAGCTTGCCAAGTCTAATCTCGGTTTAGGAGACCGAGACATCAAGTATATTGAAACTCAAGACGCTAAGGATTATGCAGACAACTTGGCTCAATTCATTGAAGCAGAGTACCAAGTCATCGTCACAGTCGGTTTTGCTCTTGGTGATGCCACCGTTAAGGCTGCCAAGGAAAATCCGGATACATTATTCATTGGTGTTGACCAATACCAAGGTGAAGCGCTTCCCAATTTGGCCGGCCTGCTGTTCCCTGAAGATCAATCTGGATTCTTGGCTGGCGTGTTGGCAGCTGGGATGACGAAAAGTGGAACGATCGCAGCTGTCCTTGGAACGGATCTGATTCCTCCTGTGGTCGCTTTCAATGAGGGTTACATCGCAGGGGCCAAATCAGTGAATCCTAAAATTAAGGTCATTTCTACTTATCACCCCGGCGAAATCAGCCAGGCTTTTGTTGATCCAGAGTGGGGTGCGGCAACAGCAAAGCAGGCGATGGATCAGGGCGCCGACGTGATCTTTGGTGCGGGCGGCCTTACTGGAAATGGTGCTTTGCAGGAAGTTGCTTCACAAAAAGGTGTTTACTGCATTGGCGTGGATGCGGATCAGTGGTTTACCGTTCCAGCAGCACATCCTTGCCTAATCTCCAGCGCAATGAAGCTGATTACACCGGCCGTTGCTGATCTGATCGGACGGGCGCAAGCCGGCACCTTCAAAGGTGGAAATGTGTTCGGAGCAGCGGGATTGGCTCCATTTCATGATTTCGATAGTGCAGTTCCACAGCCTCTGAAGGACATGTTGACAGCGGCAAAAGCTGGGCTGGACAGCGGGATCATCAAAACAGGCTATGGCAACTAATTAAGTAGGTTCCCTAGTCTTCTCGGAGGTGCTTTACAAAAGGCACCTCCACTCTCCCTCCTCTTATTCTGCCTCAACCGTTTCATGGCACAGGCAAATTCCAAAGAACTCAAAAGTATTCAAAAGCCAATCCTTATTGGTGTCCTGCTGATCCCATTCCTTGCTCTGCTGACCGCACTTGTCACTGGAGCAGTGGTGATGCTGGCTTTTGGAGATGATCCTATTCTGGCATATCAAGGGCTTTTTCAGGGAGCTTTTGGAAGTGGGGGCGCTTGGAGTGTCACTATTCGAAAGATGATTCCCTTTATCCTCACGGGTCTCTCTGTAGCTGTCGCCTTTAAAGCTGAGCTCTTCAACATTGTGGCATCCGGGCAGTTTGTGATGGGGGCTGTTTGCTCGGTAGCC
>WTIF01000194.1 GCA_011522845.1 Deltaproteobacteria bacterium | reverse complement strand
CAAATTGGATTGTCCGACCCTTTTGGTCGACTACTTCGAGAGCGCTGGCTAGAGTAGCCCAAAACATACAAATTGTGATCAGTAAAATTCTCATAGCTTTCTTATGTTACAAATTTCGTTAGAAGGCGCTGGAAGGACACGTTGACACATCTCCCACTGTAAAACTCGGACCTTTGCAGGATTTAGTTTGCCAGCATTCTTGAGATGAACTGCTTCTAAAAATTCATCTCGTACGACACCTGGTTTGATACCTAGGTGAAACTGGGCTTCTGGATATGTAACCTCAAAGGCGTAAATGCCAGAAGAGGCCTTTGAACACTCAACGGATACCTCAGTCTCTGGATCAAGAGTAAATCCAGTTTCATGATCTGGTTGAAAAAGATAGCTGAAGGCATCTCTCATCCCTTTTCCACCAAAAGCTCCTCTGGTTTTAACTCCAGTTTTGGGAATAGATCCCAGACCTTCTTCCAGAAGTCTCTGTACCAGCTTAAAGCCTAGAGAAAGTCCGCACAATGCATTGCCAGAATGGTACTTCAGAAAATCACCAAAGTGATAAGGGAATCCCCAAGTAATCGTTGGGTTTTCATGAAGTGAAAATTGGCTGGCCCACTCAATCAGGCCAGCCGGTGTGGATGGTTTGGGAGTCAAACTCATCCTCTAGCTAAGATCCAATCAGCAACTTGACCAATAGCCTGCATCGAAGGTGCTGCTGGATTGAAGTCGATCGGTGCGATTGCTTTTCTTTCAGATTCGATCAGATTTTCATCGTAAGGAATCGTTGTGATAATGGGCATAGAGTGCTGCTGACAGAACGTCTCTATAGCTTCACGATCTGCTTCTGTTCGAACTTTATTAGAGACCGCATATAGGTGTGGAATCTTCAGTTCTGTAGCCAGTTTAAATGTCCTCATTCCAGCTTCCAGAGAACGATAGTATGGCTCTACTACGATCAGCATCATGTCCACATTCTTTGCGGTTCCTCGCTTGAGGTGCTCGAGACCGGCTTCCATGTCAGTGACTGTGTGTTTTCCGTAGCCAGTCAATTCTACGATGAGGCCGCGCACCGCGCGGTGAGATGCACACATTCAACCACTGCCTGCGGTTCCATCTGCAGGGTGTCCCATAACAATCAAATCAATATCATCTGGTGCTTTTGATCCGTATTGCTGAAAAAGATCTGCTTGCGAAAGAGTCATTTTCAACACCCTTTCGCCAGCTTCATCCTCTTCCAACTTCATGACTGTATGAGGAATGAAGTTGATATGCCCAGCATCTTCTCTGGTAATGCCCAATGTCAATGCCAGGTTAGGGTTGGGATCTCCATCGATCGCTAGGATTTTCTCCTGACGACTGGCTAACATTCTTGCCAAAGTTCCAGCGAGTGTGGTTTTGCCAGAGCCACCCTTGCCAACGGTCGCAATCCTCATATTGCTCCTGATTCTTGTTGATGAAAATAATCTCCAATCGTCTGACGGAGAAGTTGAATTCCTTTGGGAATAGCTTGTGAGACAGCATCTGAGAGTTTCAGTGTGCAGGGCTCAATGCTACTAGGCTCACAAGCTAGGACTCTCAGATATGGGGGTAGTTTGCCAATATTTTTTAAAAACTGAAGAACTCGGGTAGGAGTCGCGTAGTGGGTGTCTGCAAAATAGTCGCGCTGTTGCTGAGAGTTTAGTGCCAGGTCTTCAACCACGGGTTCCAGCACTCTCAGTGTGCCAGGTGGAAGTCTTTCTTCAAAAGCATCAACCAGAATTAAACCTTCATAGCCTAGCAGCATTTCTTGAATAATGTTGATGCCTCCAATCCCAGTTTCCATCAGCTTTAAACCGGATTGTTGACTATACTTTTGCTCGTAACCTTGAATGACAAGAGGACCGAAGGCATCATCAGAATTGAGCATGTTGCCCACACCTGCAACCAGCAGTTGGTGCTGCTTAACCACAGCAAACTTTCAGAAACTAGGGAGTTCAGGAATGAAGGGCATATCAAGTCCGATCAAGATTCGTTGGGCCTCTTTCTTAACCGGATAGCATCCAAGGTAAGCATCACTGCCTAAGCGGGCACCGTTGCGAATATCATACAAGCAACCTTGGTGGTGAGGGCAAACCAAGGTGTAGCCATCAATTTGAGCACCAAACATCAGTTCATGATTGACCATGCACTCGGCTGAAAACGCATAGGTTTTCCCTTCGACTAAACACAGGAAAATAAAGGCATCCTCAATCTGATCTGAGTAAAGCAAGCCTGCTGATAATTTTTCTGCACTGTGGCGGC
>WTIF01000123.1 GCA_011522845.1 Deltaproteobacteria bacterium | reverse complement strand
CCACAATTTGTTTATTAAATCCATCATCTTACTAAATTATTGTTCAGCAAAATCCGATAATTCTCTCTTCCTAGAGGGAAAGATGTAAAATTTATGTTGCAAGTGCGAAAAAATTAAGTAAACTTGCTAAACATCAGCTAAAAATCTATTAACAACTTTTTCTATAGGAAACAATATGCTTCCCGCATATCAAGAATATCAAAAATATCATGAAATTGAGCTGCAACAGTATTTCCGGAGTGAGTATCGAGATGACTGGGAGTTTGCAATGATGAAGTTCGTCAACGAGCGAGAAGAGAATAGAAGTGAGTCTGTTCGAAAGCTTTTTCTCAAGGCTTGGCAAGGTTTGCTAGATTTTGCTGGTATTCGCAAACACTACGGGCTTAATCACAAGCATCCCCGAGCTGTCTAATCATCGCTTGAAGGCAGGGGGGCCCGTAAATGATGCGGGGCCTTCCTGCTCCCCCAAATTCTCTCAATGATTTTTCTAATCAAACAACCTCTGTCCACTCCTACCTTCTTTCTGAATTAGATCAGATCCTAAAGGCCTGATCTGGTGAAATTAGAATCCTCCAAAATCTTCTATCAATCCCTTCTTTGTCATAGTAAAAAAATCCAAGGGTGGACACCCAAAGGGATCTACGGCAGACTGTTGCCCATTGGTTTAATGAGTGTCATGTAAATTCGACTCTTCAATCACCCGCTCTTGATGTTTAGCAAACTCTCCCAATCGTCTCAGTTTTGGATAACGTTGGCCCTAGTGGTGGCTGTCCACCTGCTCATGATATTTGTAGCGCTGATGGATTATCAAACGATGGATCCTACCTTGTCGAAAGAGAAAAAGGAGGAGTCAGTAGTCGCGAAATCAGAGTCCCCATGTGATGGAAAAGATCTGACTGGCAAAAACAGGGAAGTAGTGGGAGATCGGGTGAACCTGAGAGTCGGACCTGGAACCACGTTTGAAAGGGTTACCTACGTAAATCCCAACGATGCAGATCAGGAATTGGTGGCCAGGTTGGAATCTGGCATGAGGGTTGTCGAGCAGTGTGTCTCAGGAGGTTGGGCAAGAGTGATGGTTGAACGACCAGCCCGTTACAATGAAAGCCACCAAGGCTGGGTTGCTCGGGAGTATCTTCAATAATATTTAGTGCACTTCAGATGTAATCTGGCTCTTTGATGCCATATTTTTTTCCAAGTCTGCTGAATTCTTCTTCCAAATAAGCCGGGATTGGGACACCAAGCTCGGATCTTTCTTCCTTGACCCGCCACTCACGATCTCCAGGTGCCATTACAGCCATTCCCTCTTGCGCTGGCAAGGCACGTAGTTCCTGTAAATAGTTCTGCATCAATTCCATGAAAGTGTCACGAGAGACAAAAAGGTCCGGCTTAAGAACTATAAAAAATTGGCCAAGATGCCTGGGAATGGACATGTCGTCAGAGTTCATCTTTAAGATTTGTGAACAAAAAGGCATACCAGTCAGAGGCGAACAAAGCACTTCAATCATACCGCCAAGAGCTGCACCCTTATAGCTATAGTCGTTACCACCAAAGGACTTAAGCGCAACGGCTTCTTTGTGATTCCTCGTTAGCTGTCCGTTTTTATCGACAGCAATATCATCAGGTAACGGACGACCCTGTGCTCCATAATCAGCCACCCGATTCCAAGGAACACAACTAGTAGCCATGTCTATCAGGTAAGGCGTATCATTGTCTAATGGTGCTGCGAAGGCGATGGGGTTTGTGCCATGAAAGGGCTTTTTTGATCCATGAGGCAAAACAAGTGTGTCTGTGTTAGAAAATCCAAAGGCCAGGAATCCCTCATTTGCAGCTTCTTCAACGTAACTACCAAGAGCTCCAAGATGGGAGGAGTGAATCACTGAAATCATACTGATCCCGTAAGTTTTGGCTCTTTGAATTCCCTCCTCAATCGCACGATAAGATGCATAATGTCCAAAGCCATTGTCTGCATTGACCTCAACTGCGACTGGGGTGACTTCCCTCACTTCTAGATGCGATTCTCCATTGACACGCCCTCCTCGAACAACTTTCTCATAGTGTGGTAGTAATCGTACACCATGGCTATCCACACCTTTTACAGAGGCTGAGCAGAGAGCTTTGGCCACTGCTGTAGCGCTCTCACTTCGGGTTCCTGCTTTTTCCAGAATAGTTATCAGGTACTGGTTCAATTCCTCCACAGAGGAACGCTTCATTTGATTTTCCCAGTCTCGATTCGCGCTCATCGAATTCTCTGTTGATTAAGCTATTAAAGTTTGC
>WTIF01000041.1 GCA_011522845.1 Deltaproteobacteria bacterium | reverse complement strand
GTTGATCACCCACCGAGCCGTCGAGTTTGTACAATTTGACATCGCAGCCTGTGGGGGTATTTCCGAGGGACGGAGGATCGCAGATCTTGCAGCCGCGTTTCATCTTCCGTGTACCCTTCACGCTTCCTCAACTGGAATTCTTCTCGCTGCAAGCCTGCACCTGGCCGCAAGTTTGCCGAATCTCGACTCCGTGGAATACCACATGTTTCACCAGTGGCTTTTCGACAAATGTCCGCCAAATGCCTTCAAGCCTGAAACAGGTGGACTCGTTCGTCCGCCAGACGGACCAGGATTTGGCCTAGCGATTCATTATGATGATCTGTGAACTACACTCTCTCAGTTACTTGACAACGACTCGGTCAATTTTTGTTTTTTCAATCAAATCCCAGTCATAGTCCACTCCCAAACCCGGAGACTGGGACACCTCCACCATCCCATCGGAATTGATACAGTCCAACTCATCTGAGTAGCCATTACGATAAATTGGCAGTTGCCAAGGGTTTGGCGCAGCAGGATGGACCAGATTGACCTCATAATAATTGCTACGGGAAAGAGCAGCCATCAGTTGGCGCATTGCAGGACCACAAGAATGCACCTCCACATCAATTCCCATTGCTTCGGCGGCAATCGCCGCCTTGTAGCAACCGGTGATGCCTCCATCATAGTCAGGATCAACGCGACCAAAATCCGTTGAACCAGAGATCATCAAATCTGTGTGGGTCTCTACAGTGCGGACATGCTCGCCAATCATGATCGGGGTTCGAACCTTTTGCTTGAGAAGCTTGTGACCTGAAAAGCTGAGACCTCCATCTGCGTAGGGATCTTCGTACCAAAGTAGGTTGTACTCATCACAGACTTGGCCGACACGAATCGCATCGGTTAGGGTTTTTAGATAGCAAGAGGCGTCATACATTACTTCCATTTTTCCACCCACCCTCTCGGCTACAGCCCGAATCATCTTCGACTCTCTTTTCGGATCTCCCGCTTTCCACCCATGCATCTTGAAGCCTGGATAGCCAAGATCCAAACAGCTTTCTGCAAAATCAGCATAGGCTTCGGGTTGGCTCAAACCCCCCTGCTGTTCATCCCCATGAATTGTGCTCGCATATGCAGGTAATTGCCAACGATGACCTCCCAGCATTTGGGCAATCGAGAGTCCACAACACTTGCCAGCCAGATCCCAAAGTGCAATGTCCAAAGCCCCAATACCAGCTTCACCAACATGCTTGGTGAGTCTCCGCATTGTTTGATAATGTCTCTCCCGCTCCAAGGCTGGTTTGTTGAGAAGAGCGTGAGCCAAGGCGACTCCTGCTGACATCAACACTGTGGCGCGCGACCTTGGCGGAATATATTCACCAACTACCCCATCATCCGTGAAAATTCGGACACCAAATCGTTTTTGAGGAGTACCAACTCCGGGTTCATACCAAACTCCGAATCCTGAAGGATCGGCTGCAATATTGGGGATGCTGACCTCGAAGAGTGTAAATTCGATTGCTTGAATTCTTGGACTTTTCATCAGATGGATTTGCTGAATGAGAAAAAATTTTTGATGGGAATGACTTGACTACCTAACGCTAGCTGACTAGGAATGCAAATTCTTTCTGTAAGTCAAAAATAAAATCGCGTCAATTTTTAAGCATGTTTCAGATTTTTATTTTGTCCAGAACACTTCAGTAGTTGAGGTTTCAATGAATCAAGATGATCTAATGAAGCTCAAGGAGACCAACAGCTGTCCCACAGGAGATTTTGAAGGAGCCGATCTATCTGGGATGGATTTGCGAAGAGCCAATTTAAGCGGTGCAGCCTTGAAAAAAGCCAATCTGAGCAATGCCGACCTGACCGAAGCCAATTTGAGCGTAGCTGACCTCTCTCACGCAAATTTACAGGAGGCGAAGATTCGCCAAGCCAACCTTGAGGGTACTTTGCTGGTTGATGCCGACTTACGTCACGCCAATCTTGGCAGCGCCAACTTGATGTTCGCTGATCTCAGCAAAGCAGACTTATACAAAGCCAACCTAACAAATGCCTCAATTGCCGAAGCAAAACTTTGTGGAACAACCTTACCCGATGGTAAGGTCAGTAATAGAGACTGCTAAATCTTCACTCTAAAAGCTTAATTCGAATTGTGGTAGCAATCAGCCCAAAATTGTTTTCCGAATGAATTTATTTTGAATTTTTAGAGGATTTGATCTTCTTAAAGTAAAATTAGATTCAAATATTTTTTTTGGAAATACTCTGGAAATCTAGCGAATGGAGGATTATTTCTAGTTTTTTTC
>WTIF01000131.1 GCA_011522845.1 Deltaproteobacteria bacterium | reverse complement strand
GACGTAATACTTGGTGTGTGGAATGAATTTATTTTAGGCCCTGTGTTAAGCTGCGCTTGTAGCATTTCAAGGATAGTTGGATAAACTAATCGAATCCCAGCAGTTTGTCGATTTATCTTACTCAAGTCATGCAGTGGAAATCTTAGACAATCGTTGAGACACGGAGTCCACCCTGATGATCTCAATCGATCACAATTTTCTAACTGTAACTTTGAGATTACTTGCTAACTACTCCAAAACAGCAGCACATGCTTTTGGTGCAGTTATCTTTTTTATTATTTTGTGGAGGGGAAATGAACGAAAGGTGGGATGAGAGAACACTTCCGATATGAATTGCTCACTGTTCAAGGAAGTTAAGCGTAAGGTGTTCAATAAATATAATTAGCTCACCCTACTAATTTTCCATCAGGGTTGAAATAAGGGTGAGGACCATCAAAATTTCCCAGGTAGCTGAGATGGCTTGTGAGATAGCCCTCAGCATCAACTCGAAAAATACGAATGGCTGGTGGATCCATGCTGAAAGATGATGGACCACTTGGATCAAGATCCAGTGTTGTGGAATGTGCAGCGTTGGGTGCGATACTTATTCCAACACCATCAATGCATGCTTCAGATGCCCGGTGAACGTGACCACAGGCTACATGACGTACCTGTCTATGGGATGTAAGCAATTGAATTAATTCTTTTCCATTGATCAAGTTCTGCACATCCATGTGATTGATACCTGTGCAAAATGGTGGATGATGCTGAAATAGTATCGTTGTTTTCTGGGTTTTTTCTGCCAAACAGTTGTCCAACCACAGGAGTCTTTCCTCTGTCAAAAAGCCATAAGGTTTATTTTCAACAGTTGTATCAAAACCTATAAGTCTTACAGGATGGTCATCAACAGAATAGTGTATAAAATGAGAACTATTCTTAAGATAATAGCAATCTTTGAACGCTTCTAGGAAATTTTCTCTACTGTCGTGATTACCTGGAACGACATACCATGGTGGGACTAATTCATTGATGATTTCACGAAATACGTGAAACGCTTCTAGCTCCCCCCTGTCCGTAATGTCACCAGTGACGATGACAGCGTCTACATTGGGTCTGAAATTATTAATATGGGCAACTGCATTCTCAAGCATTGAGCACGTATCAACACGACCATAGGCTACCTGTCTTCCTGAGCGGATATGTGTGTCTGTCAGTTGTGCCAAAATCATAAATTTAATGACTTTTCAATTAATTTCTAAAAATCTGTCTTGATGAACACGAATTGATATTTCATCCCCTTCTTCAATCACATCTCGCTGAAATGATTCAATAGTAATGTGCTCAGGTGTACCACAATCAACAATCAAGCGAATCCTGTCTCCCAAGAAAAATGAATTTACAACCTTTCCATTGAATTGGCCGGAAGACTTCTCAACGATTTCGGCATCCTCTGGCCGAAATATCAAATCATGACCTTTGGGAGTGCCTTTTCCGTTAATCATTGCAGAGGGTATCCTATTCACTGTTCCAATAAAGTCAGCTACAAAAGAGTTTTTAGGGGTATTGTAAATTTCTCTTGGCGAACCTGTTTGCACAATTTTACCTTTGGACATTACTACAATACGATCACCCAGAGCCATTGCTTCGGCTTGATCATGCGTCACATAGATGGAGGTAATCGCAAGACTTCGCAAAAGACTATCAATTTCAACCCTCAGACGTTCCCTCAGGAGTGCATCGAGAGCTGTAAGCGGTTCATCTAGCAGCAGAACCCTTGGTCTCACAGCAATTGCTCGAGCGAGCGCAACCCTTTGACGTTGACCACCTGAAAGTTGATCGATATTCCGGTTTGAGAGTTCAGTGATACGCATCATCTTCAGCATTTCTAGAACTCTAGCTTCTATTTCAGGCTTTGACATTCTCCGCACTCGAAGCCCATAAGCCACATTTTCTGCAACTGTCATATTTGGGAACAATGCATATGATTGAAATACCATCCCGACGTTTCGCTTTTCGATAGGTAACTCAGTCACATCATCATTGTTGAACCAGACCTCTCCGGATTTGTCTGGATTTTCAAGTCCTGCCACAATTCGCAATAATGTAGTTTTACCACAACCTGAAGGCCCAAGAAGAACCACAGTTTCCCCACCTTCGACTGCTAAATCCACGGGATCCAAGGCCCGTGTCCCATCTTCGAAAGTTTTCGCACACTTATGGAGTGTCACTGCGGTTGCAATTGAACTCCTAGGCTATCTCTTCATAATCAATGATTCATTCAATGGGCATCCTCGTCTTGAAT
>WTIF01000015.1 GCA_011522845.1 Deltaproteobacteria bacterium | reverse complement strand
ATCCCATATTTTGTACCTATGATTATGATTGGATGGCGGCTGAAAACCTAGAAGACTTTCTTTGACTCTTGGGAAGGTATTAATGACTGGAGCACTCTATGACGAGTACATGCAAGAATCCTCTCTTTTTCAGTAAGTAAGGGTGCTTTGGAAGCATCTCAATTTATTCGCCATCTCTGAAACCTATCCAAAGTTAAATATCTGCCTATTGAAGCAAATTCCAAATTTTGCAAATCTTAATCAAATTCTAACATCTCACTCGTACTCTTCATTTTGAATCAACCATCTTTCGGAGTACTTGGTGGGTACAGAATTTCAACCGACGGTGAATCCTGAGCAGCTTCTTCATCTATCTATTCGACTTGGAGCACCCAAAAAGCTACAAGTGATGTTGTCCTGCCTACAGCATGTTGATGGTCAGGGCGAATTGAAATTACCTGTAACCAAGACGGCAGCTGAACTGCATTGTTCACGTGAGTACGTCTCCAGAGTACTTTCCGAGTTGGTCAACCAAGGAGTCTTGACAGATCTGGCTCCTGTTGCTCACCCAGGCCGCGGAGGTCGTCGTTTTCGGCTGACTGATGGGTTGATTACCCCTTCTAACTATCCTTCTTAAACTTTCCCCACTTCCTGATTTCTGACTGACGATTCCTCGCAGGAACAAGTCCCCAAAAAGATCCGTCTTGAAATGTGATCTCAATGCAAGCACATTCTCGTCCAGTTGGCGACCCATCTTGGGAAGCATTGGCTTTGGCCTTTTGGTCCAACCTCCACTGGGAGATTTACATGATGATAGCAAAAAAAATTGGCGCTCTGATGGGTGCGATGCTGATGGGAAGTGTGCTGCAGGCAGCAGATCGGCTGACCCTATATTGTAGCCCACAAATCGAATGGTGTGAGTTGATGGTCAACACCTTCGAAAAACAAACTGGCATCCGCGTGTCCATGACCCGCAAAAGTTCCGGGGAAACTCTTGCTCAAATCAAAGCAGAAAAATCCAATCCCAAGGGCGATGTTTGGTGGGGTGGAACGGGAGATCCCCATTTGCAAGCTGCTGAAGAGGGTTTGACGGAGGTATACAATTCCCCAATGCTTTCCCAACTCCAAGATTGGGCCCTGTCTCCTCACAAAGCCACTGGTGGGCGCACGGTTGGCATCTACATGGGTGGACTGGGATACGGCTACAACAAGGAATTGCTTGCCAGTAAGGGTCTACCAGCACCGAAGTGTTGGAAAGACCTGCTGAATCCTGCCTTCAAGAACGAAGTGCAGATCGCCAATCCAAACACCTCAGGGACCTCCTATACCACCCTCGCAACGATGGTACAGTTGTTTGGAGAGGAAGGTGGCTTTGACTTCATGAAGCAACTACACCAAAACGTTAGCCAATACACCAAGTCTGGCTCTGCACCTATCAGAGCAGCTGCAATTGGCGAGACTACAGTAGGTATTGTCTTCATGCACGATGCGGTGACCCAAGCAGTCAAGGGAATGCCTATCCAAACAGTCGCACCTTGCGAGGGAACAGGCTACGAAATTGGTTCGATGAGCATCATCAAAGATGCTCGCAATATGGAAAGCGCAAAGAAATTCTATGATTTTGCGCTCAATGCAGATATCCAAAGCATGGCTGCCAGTGTTGGTGCTTATCAAGTGCCCTCGAACAAAGGTGCTAAAGTGCCAAAGGAAGCCCCGGACCTGGATAGTGTAAAGGTCATTGATTATGACCACGCAAAGTACGGGTCAAAAGACGTAAGAACCCGTCTGCTCTCCAAGTGGGATAACGAAGTTTCGACCCTGCCTCGGTGAGTTCAACCTCTCTTAGCCTCTCTCGTCACATTCAGCGCGGGGAGGCAACTCCCTACCTTTTTCGCAAAGCTCTCCTACTTTGGCTGGTCGTTGGTTGGTTTGGCGCCTTGGTGCTTCCTTGGTACCAAGCCTACGACGGCTTTTGGAGTTTTATCTGGATTGAAGATGGTTGGCCGCTAGATGACGAATACGCTCCGGGCATCTTGCAGATCTTCATGCAAGACCGCTTTTGGCTGCTCCCACTACTGATCTGTATCGGCCTGCCGATTATTTGTTTAGGTTGGAAGCGTGACGACCCAAGGCTTGCCAATCTTCTCATGGGATGTGGGGGTCTTGGTCTATGTTGGATCCTGTTGCAGGGCTTTGTCATAGGATTGCGTGGTTGGAATAGTGATACCCTTCAGCTCTTGCTCGGAACTCCTGGTCCATCACAGGAAGGGATGGGTTACGGGGCGCTGCTTGTTGCCAGTTGCCT
>WTIF01000281.1 GCA_011522845.1 Deltaproteobacteria bacterium | reverse complement strand
GGTCGCCGCAAGCCCCAAACTTTGGCAGATGAGAAGCCAAAATGAGAGCACATCCATTCTGAACGATAGGTTCTCCCTACCGGACTCTCCTTACTCTTCCCAAACGCTGCAATCAAGATAAGCTGCAACTGTCTCTACATCACTGTAACCGCTACCCTGAGCGGCGCGCAAATTCAGTGAGACTACAAGAATTGCGGGAATGAGCGCTTTACAGACATCTTCTGGCACGCTCATCAGTAGTGAGATTTGACTTCCATTCAAACCTAAATCAAGCCCCTTAAAGCGTCGGTAGCCATCTTCATCCTTTCCAAAACGCAGCAGTAGATCAAAATCTTGGGTAGGAGCATTTTGGAAGGTCAACAGTAGTTCAACATCTTGCCCAGATACGAGTGTCAGGTTGTCTGGTACAGTAAAGCTTGGAGCCATTGCTGAGGAAGAATCCGTAGGAATGGGGTCCTCTTTCCACGCACTCGCTTGTGAAAAGGTGATTCTCTGGTTCAGAACGTCTGGGGTGAGGATTGATGGGTTGTTTTTTGATGGAATCTCATCAGAAGCACATCCTGATAGTAGAAACAATGAACAGAACCAAGCGGCTACCAAGCGTTTGAACTGCGTTTTCATGGCATTTCTCAAAATTCACTTTTTTACAATCAGCTGTGGCGCTGCAACTTGCACCCATCCTCTGTGAAGTAACTGGCAATATGTTGAATTGTTTGTCCAGTACCTGGGTGAGTCAGTGGCCCTGAAAGATCATGCATGTCATAGTCAGGTGTAAGCTGATAGAGGAAATCTGCGACGGTTCGCTTATCTCGATTACTCAGACTCGATGCCGCCAGATAGGGATACATGATATCATTGGAATCAAAACTGTGGCTCCAGACTCCTAGCATGTGCCCAAACTCATGAACAGCGACTGATAAAAGATCACTATCGGTTAAATCTGTACGCATGTAGATATTCTTATTGGTTGAGGCAAATCCTAGTACGCCCGAGCTACCAGTTTCCGCTAGCATCTCGTCACCTGTGAGCCAGTTCACCTTAACATTAGGAGACGTGCTGCTATAGCTGAGATTCACTCCAACTTCCTGCAATATAGAAGTCCATTCGTTAGCACCACTTTGAAAAATTCCTGGCTGAGACGCTCCTGGACTACCCGAAGCATTCGTGTCAATGATGATAGTGTTGTTCTTACCCCAATGCAGCACATAATCAATTCCACCAACCTTTTGGCTCACTGGGTAGTAGTCCTTGGCCTGCTCAACAGTCGTGGAATCACCACAACCAAAGAGAATCAGCCCAGATCCCCCAAGGAACAGCTGTCTTCGTGTTAATTTACACATGGTTTTCTTAGAACGAGATGGTGAGTGTTGTCAGTAACCCGATCCCACCAAGATCAAAAATTTGTGGTTCAGGAACCCCACGAGCATTGTAGCCGGGTCGTGCGTCATCAGCTGGGATATTGTGCTGGTGAATGGTGTACCGAGCACCTGCCGACCATTGCAATTTATTGTTGATGATGTGGTAGAGAGCTTGTAGCAAAGTAATTGAATCACTAGTTTCCGAAGTTTTTGTGCCAGTCTGAGCAGCAATGTTCGAAGTGACTATATCCGAGTCATTGTATCCGTAAAACTTTCGATTTAGTGTTCCTGTGCCATAGCCTGCGGTCCATTCCCAAGAATCTCGAAAGGCAGTCAAGAGTAAAATAATGGAAGTGATTTTTATTTGCTGTTCCTGCTCATCTCCATTCAATGTTTTGTATTTTGGATTCGCACTCAAAGAACTTGATTCTAAACCAACTCCTAACTTTTGACTCATTTTGTAGGTGAGCGCCAACTGTGATCCGGTTAGTTGGATACCATCAAATCCGTAACGGTCTTTCAGGAATTTGTTGTAGCCTTCACTAGCACTGAGTTGCTGCATTTGGTAACCAGCACGTGCGAGGATTTCAGCTTTCAGCGCTGTGCTCATTCCAAAAACTACTAGTGTAAAGAAAATTAGGATTGGAAGTATTCGTTTCATTAGGGGGGTATTTGAGGAAGATCAACTTTGAGCATTGCAGGTGAATCATTGATTCTCACTCACCTCATGCAAAAGATAGGGCAAATGACGTAGTTTCTGGCTGATATTCAACAAGCACGGACTCTCTGAGGGGGCATGCTTCTCGCATTTTTTACCACAAATTTAACTTCTTCAGTTCTGAAACGCGATCAGATGAAACTTAAACCAACCTTCTTTCTACCAATTCTAACTGTCTGTGGATTGCTGCTCTGTGGTGGATTCTGGATTGGCGACTCATGG
>WTIF01000381.1 GCA_011522845.1 Deltaproteobacteria bacterium | reverse complement strand
CCCTCACCCACCACTAACGTGGTCCCCCCTCTCCCAGTCGGGCGAGGGTTTTCAGTGAATTGATTTCATTTATAAATTCAATCTTTTTAGCAAGATGCAGTCACTTGGTTTCTTTGCTTCTCCTTCGGGGAGAAGGTGGCTGAATAGGCCGGATGAGAGGGATTCTATTGAACAAGAACGTCTGAGAAAACAATGGAAAGCTTGAGCTGAATCAGAAAGAATTCAGCTTCGCAGAGAGTCCTACTCGCTCAAAAATCCCAAGTTGGCGTGAGAGCCCAAGCGGACAAGCTGAAGAATGCCTTGTGTAGGTTTTCGATAAATCAGAACGAGGTCAGGCTTGATGTGGCAGTCTCGATGGTCCGACCACTTGCCAGCGAGAGCATGATCAAAACAACGCTCCGGAAGCGGCTGATCTTCCAGTAAGAGTTGCAGAATCATTGGAAAATCTTCCTGTAGAGCCTTTCGATACTTTCCGCGCTGTTCACGCTTCCAGTCTCGTTTGAACTGGTTGGTGTACTCAATCGTCCGCATTCAACTGGGCAATCAAGTCATCAGGGGATTTGGCCGTTCTGACTCTTCCAGCCCGGGCTTCCTGCATGGCTTGAATGGTCTCTTCATTTGGCACCAGGGGTTCGAAGGGCAGCGCTCGTTCCTTGGCAATTCGAGTCAGTAGCATTCGAAACGCGTCAGAAACGGTCAGCCCCATTGCATCTAGGACAGCGGCAGCTTCTTCTTTGATTTGCCCATCGATACGGGCACGAACAACGGTATTGGATGGCATAGTGTTCTCCTTTTTGAGCTACAACGTAGCTCAGTTTGACCAAGAGACAAGTCGACCTTTGTTGATGATTACGAAAATGTGAGAAAAAGGTGGCCACAAGGCCGGATGAGGGGCTCGTTTCATCTTCTTTAATTCCTCGCTTTTCCGTTCAAACCAATCCCTCACATACCGTTTTCAACGGTTCCCCCTCTCCCAAAATGGGCGAGGGTTTTTGGAAAGTCCCACTCGTCCCGAAAAGTATCCGAGCACACTGTACTCTCAAAGCACTGTCAGCAAGACCAGCTTGCACTTCGAACCTTCACTGAGGATGTAGTCGATCGTCTGCAATTCGCTGAGTTCCACCTGACCAGCTTGTTCTAACTCGTTGAGCAGGCTGCCAAAATTACTTTTCAGCCAGAACTCGTCCCGGACGGTGAAGCAGAGCCGTCCACCAGGTTTAGTGATACGCAACATCTCCTGTAAGGCCTCGGGTTGCACATGCCCGAGGGTGAAGGTGCCGATGCAGATCACCGCATCGTAGGCATCTGCTGCTATTTGCAGAGGCTGGTTCAGATCGACTTGCTGCAGTGCCCGATAACACCCCTTGGCTTGGGCCTCGTCCAACATGGATTGAGAATAATCAGCTCCATCAATCTGAAACTTTCTCGCTTTCGCAAGGAGTTGACCAACCAGTCCGGTTCCACAGCCGGCGTCTAGCACAACGGCTTCCTCCATTGGCAGGTACTTCGACAACAGTTCCACACTGCGTGCCGGGGCCTGGTAGCCAAAGTTTTCCAGCAGATCCTGATCGTAGGTCTTGGCCCAGGACCCATAGGCCTCAGAGATATCTTCCAAGCTCTTGGCGTTGAGTACCTTGTCGTGGATTTCAGTTCGGTGTCCCATTCAGCGTTCCTCTGTTTTGAATTCATCAGCTGCAACCCCGGCTTGGGGATGCTGGCTTACCTTAACACAAGGGCTGGCCCAAATGGCAAATCTACGATGCTTGTGTTGTGAGAATGATGGTGGGGGATTTTTGCCAATTGACTGATCTTTTGATCTTTATGAAATCAAACCAATCCCTCAACCACCATCTAAATGAGAGATGGTTTTCAGTACACTGATTTCATTTACCAAATTGATCTCTTTTGCGTGAAAAAATCTCCGCAAATTCTTTGTCTTCTCCTTCGGGGAGAAGGTGGCCGCCAGGCCGGATGAGGGGCTGCTATAAATTTCTAAAGTTCCTCATATTTTCAGTTAAAATCAATCCCTCACCCACCACTAACGTGGTCCCCCCTCTCCCACTGGGCGAGGGTTTTTAATAATTTGATTTCATTGATGAAAATGAATCACTTGGCATGAAAAAATTTGCTCAGTTTCTTTGTCCAAATGGCTGGATGAGGGGCCACTGCAAACTCACTAATTTCCTCGATTTTCCCTTCAAAACATTCCCTCACCCACCACTTGCGTGATCTCCCTGTCTCAAAATGGGCAAGGGCCCCATAAGACAAAAAACTTTTCATCTGAAAAACTTAGTTTGTCAGAATTATAA
>WTIF01000329.1 GCA_011522845.1 Deltaproteobacteria bacterium | reverse complement strand
TTTATTAACAACCTATGAAAAGCTTTCTGAAAATTCTGTTGAGCAAATTTTCTCAACATCCAAATTCAACTATCTGTTCAAGAGTTTTTCAAATCTCTCACTAAGAAAACTTTTTCAGATCCTAAGCGTATTTCCCATTCTGCTGGTCTTCTCGCTGACCCTTGAAAAAATTCAAAGTTCTTTGGAGTTAGTGAGAGCACTTGAATTGGTTATTTCAATAGTACTTGGGCTGATTGATGGGATATTTTTTGGAATCTTTGGAGGCTTACTTTTCTTCTGGTTACCGGGGCTAACTTTCATTTTACTACTATGGGCAGGTATTCGCCAAAAAACGGGCTATATTACTTTTATCTTTTGTTGGCTTGTTTGCTTAGCTACTTACTTTCTTAGTTTTTATCATCCTGTGAGCCGCCTTGAAACGAGCGAAGAAATCCGGCGCAACATTGGTAATTTCTTTGCGCTTGTGATCCTGCCGTCTTTATTGATGGGGGGGTGGGTTTTGCTTTCGCGGAGACTTGGGAGTCTTAAGGAATCTCAGGCTTCAACACCTTGATTTTTCAGTTGCTCAATCTGGTTTTGTTGCCTAAGCGGTTCAGTCAAAAATTCTAGTTTTCCCAGCATCACTTCTTCTAATTTGTAAAGAGTTAGATTGATTCGGTGGTCGGTTATGCGATTCTGGGGGAAATTATAAGTTCTTATTCTCTCACTGCGATCTCCCGAACCCACCATACTCTTTCGTTGAGCAGAACTTTCTTGTTGTCGAGCCTCTTGTTCAGCCTCATACAGTCTAGCTCGTAATACTTTTAAAGCTTGGTTTTTGTTTTTAAGTTGAGACTTTTCATTTTGACAACTGACAACAATTCCACTTGGTAAGTGAGTAATTCTGACAGCTGAATCAGTGGTATTTACACTTTGCCCACCTGGCCCTGAGGAACGAAAAACATCGATTCTCAAATCACTCGGATTTATTTCCACCTCTAGTTCTTCCACATCAGGCATGATTGCTACAGTGGCTGCAGAAGTATGGATCCGTCCCTGAGTTTCTGTTCTCGGTACTCTTTGTACCCGATGAACACCTGCCTCAAATTTCAAACTCGCGAATACCCCGGATCCTTCAACTGAAGCAGTGATTTCCTTGAAGCCACCAAGATCATTTTCATGTTCGCTGAGCACTTGGATCCGCCACCCAAGGCTTTCCGCATATTTTCCATACATGCGGAATAGATCGCGTGCGAACAAAGCAGCTTCATCCCCCCCAGTGCCAGCCCGAATTTCAAGAATCACATTTCTTTGATCATTCGGATCTTTTGGTAGCAGAAGTCTTTGTAAACTTGCTTCAAGAATTTTTTGTTCTTCTAGTTGCTGCGATAATTCCTCAAGGGCCAGTTCCTGTAGATCTTTCTCTTCAGTTGGATCAGAAACGAGTGCCTCGTTATCTCTAATTTGCAGCCGCAGGTTGGTTAGTTGGGAATAGGTGGAGACGATTTCTTCTAAATCGGAGTGCTCTAGGGTGAGTTTGCGATATCTGGAGGAATCTTGGAGAATCTCAGGCTGACTCAGGAGGTGAGTCAGCTCTTCATGCCGCTGCTTCAGTGATGACAGCTTCTCATCAAGCATATTTGCTTAGGAACGTTGATAACGTCTGCGGAATTTTTCTACTCGTCCTGTGGTATCAATCATCCTTTGCTCCTTTCCACTGAAGAAAGGATGGCAACTCGAACAGATATCGACATTTTTTTCACCACCAAGGTTAGATAGCGTTTCGAGAACATTACCGCAGGTGCAAATAAACTTGGTTGGTTCGAAGGTAGGGTGTATTTCAGCTTTCATGATAAACCGTTAGTTATTGAGTTTTCCAAAACCTCTTAAGGTAATTTACTTGTCCATCATATTCAAGAATTCTTTGTTACCCTTGAACTTAGATAGTTTTTCGACCATGAATTCCATAGATTCAATTGAACTAAGTTGCGCAAGTACTTTTCTCAGAACCCAGATACGGTCTAAATCGTTCTTTTCCATCAACAGCTCTTCTTTCCGAGTACCAGATTTATTGATGTCAATAGCTGGGAAAATTCTCTTCTCAACCAATTTACGGTCAAGCATTAATTCCATGTTTCCTGTTCCCTTGAACTCTTCAAAAATAACCTCATCCATTCTAGAGCCTGTCTCAATCAGTGCCGTCGCAATGATCGTTAGTGATCCTCCTTCTTCTACATTACGAGCTGCACCGAAAAAGCGCTTTGGTTTGTGCAAGGCATTTGAGTCAACACCCCCTGAGAGTATTTTTCCACTTGGTGGAACCACTGAATTATAAGCT
>WTIF01000081.1 GCA_011522845.1 Deltaproteobacteria bacterium | reverse complement strand
CACCGGTACCGATGGTGTAGGTGTAGCCAATGCCTGTTTGTCCATCTTCATCGATGATTGAGACAATCGGGGTCTCCTGGGTGACGAAGGACTGGATGGCATCAGTGCGCTTGACCTTCGGATCCAGATTGACCAATTGGAGTTGAATCTTTTGAATTTTCGCCATTTTGCTACCTAGGAAAATTGAGAAATTTGATCATCCCTTTACCCCCAAAAGTCAGTGCGTTCCAGCAGATTCTCGTAATTACGGAACCCTCACAAATCAATAGGGCTTTTAGGGCTGGTAAGATTGTAAGACGTCAGTGGGGTGTAAAGACAAAAGAGTAAAGTCAACAAAACCATGTCGAGAATGAAAACAAACGGAGGGCATCTGCAGGAGAGATTGTGTCCAGCGACTTTGTCTATAGTTAATCAGCTTTCCAGAGACTCTGTTCCACCAATGCTGTTGGTCAATTCTCTGGTAATCTCTACTAAATGTTCTCTGGCTTGCCTGCGTTCTGTTCTCGTCGAATTTAACTTGGCCAAGAATGGGATTGTGAGAGCTGCCACTGCTCGCCCATTGGGGTCCAGAACAGGAGCTGACAAGTTGTAGACTCCTTTGACCATGTAGGATTCCACCTCCTCAAAACCCATGCGTCTAATGTTTTTGAGTTTGAGGGCTAGCTGCTCCCTGTCAATGTCCTTTGCGTCATTGCACTGATCAATCATCGTGTTCCGAGTCTCCTCGGTCTGGTAGGCCAACAGAATCATCCCGGAGGATGCTGAAAATACATTGACTTCAGCCCCTAATTTTACGTTGTAGGAATGGTTAAAGGGTGCTTCCACCTGAGCGATGATCAGAATTTTGCCGTTGTGGAAGATTCCAAGATGGCAAGATTGATCTGTGGCCTGAGTCAATTGCATCATCTTGGGATGAGCTTTTTTGACCATCATTCGAGCTGGTTGGTAGCGATTGGCTATAGAAAACAGCTTTAATGAGAGAGAAAAGCGTTCTGTTTCCGGATCACAGAGGATGTATCCTCTTTTTTCAAGGACACTGACCATCCTAAATATCTCATTTAAAGAGCGTCCGAGCCCCTTGGCTATGTCCACCTTGCTCAATCCCTCAGGGAAATCTGCTAAGAATTCGAGGATGTCGAGTCCCTTTTCAAGAGCAGGGGCTGTGTATTTATCTAGTGAATTCTTAGGTTTGCTGACACTGATAAAATTTTGACTGCGGATCATCAGGGGACTGTAAGGAAGGGAGCCTGGCTCCAAAAAACCAGGCTCTGTTTGAGATCAGAGGTATCCAGCCTCTATCATGATTTTTCTTGCCTCCTTGGCTGCAGAATCTAGGGCGTCTCTGGGAGAGGTCTCTCCAATCACCGCTGCTTGGAGCTTGGGCCAAAGAACATTCGAAATCTCTATCCACTCGGGAATCAACGGAGGGGTGAAGGCATCTTCAGCCATCGACATCGAATAGGTCTCGAAAACGTTCACCAAGAAAGCGTTCCCATTGGCCTCGAATTCCTTTACTGCATCACTCCAAACCTGCGTTCGGGTGGGCAGTAGTCCTCGACGGGCTTCCACCATTTGCCGATCATGATCTGTCAAAAAGGTCAGAAAACTTGCTGCAGCCTCTCGGTTGTCGCAGTTTTTAGTGATTGAGAAGGAATGGGAACCGGACCAACCGGTTCGCTTGCCTGAACTACCCTTGGGTGCTCTGACAAGTCCAATATTATTGGCAACCTTGGAGTTGGCAGGGTCGTTGAAGAAGGAGGCCCATCCGGCCCAATCCAGATTCATCGCCACAGTCCCTGAGGCAAAACCAAGTCCGGTATCATCCCAAAGATAATTCGGTACTCCCTTTGGCACCGCATTGGCCTTGTAGAGATCTACAAACCATTGAAGAGCTCGAACTCCTGCATCAGAATTGAAGGCTGGTTCCATATTGTCATTAAGAAACTGCCCCCCTTCTGCAACTAGCATCTCATAGAAACGCCCTGTGATGGCCTCATCTTTCCCAACGAACTGGGTCCCATAGAAGTTTGGGGGATCTGCAAAGAAGATTGCGTGATCCTTCACTTCCTTCCATGTATCCGGAGGAGTTAGGTCATAGCCAAACTTTGCTTTGAAATTTCTCTGATTGCCAGAATCGTCATAGAGATTTTTCATGTAATAGAGGTTGGAGACATCCGAGTGCCTGGGCAGCTGAACAAGGTTCCCATCAACGGTGGAATGAGAGAGCGTCAACTGTACAAAACCATCAAGCGTTTGCTTCGAGAGAACATCTCTCAGATTGACATAGATGTCCCCATATTGGGGGGCAAAGCTTGTATGATTGGAGGCCAGGCAATAGT
>WTIF01000351.1:7272-9539 GCA_011522845.1 Deltaproteobacteria bacterium | reverse complement strand
TGCTACTACTTCTGATCTTAAATCGACAGGCTGTTCTCCTAAATTATCAGGATTACTTGGGTACGTTGTAGCCCAAGTAATTTCATCCTGAGATGCTGATAAAGCATCTGTCAACTTATCCTGTGCAGCAGAAATAAGTTGTTCAGTTAGTTCAGCTACTACAATATCTTCTGGCTCTGTAGTAAATGTAAATAACTGGGCTAAGTCATTATGTGATTCAATTTGCCCCAGAGCCTGCAGCCCTCCAATTAGGGGAGCATAACTTGCTCGCAGTCCTTCTAAGCTATTGGCCGTATCTAAGTCGTCAAATAGACTATTCATAATCTTCCCATCAACTACAATTGGAAGAGGATTGGTCAGTATATTTGTCAATATATCTGGTGAAAGTGGACTGCCTTGCGCATCTCCCAGACTTGTTTTCACAACGACCGCATACTGTGTTCCTGCTTGGAAAGTGCTGTTATCAGGAACAAGAACCAAATCATTGTTTGCATCCTGATAGACAACTTTAAACGTTCCTCCACCAACTGTGGGAAGAGCAAGTACTGGTGCCGTTGGATTCAATGTCGGAAAAATCAATAAATTTGAGGCCAGATTTCCACCAGCTTGGGCATTCCAACTGCCATTATCATTGTACAGATTGGCCAACGGATGATTGAAAGGAATACGGATTGGCATCAAACGACTTATTCCTGCCAACTGGCTCTCTGGTGGAAGTGCGACGTTAACACTGGCAAGAACAACATCACTTGGTTGAGGAGCCAAGCCCTCTGAGGTGCTAAACTTAGCGATGGTGTTTGCAGTACTTTCCTCTCCACTAGTCACGGTTGGGGCTGGATCTTTACTGGCAGAATCTAAAATCTGCTCAGCACAGCCGCTGAGAGCAAAGGCAGTGAGCAGCACACCACAGAGGAGACGCAGGCTCGGCTTCATGAGTCCTCCCAAAAAAGTTGAAGCACAAATCTTTGTCGTCATTATCTAAAAGGCAGACGACAGAAAATTGGAAAAGGACAAAAGAGTCCGACACAATTCAGCATATTGTCAATTCCTAATTTTCTGACAAGCTCTAAATATTGTCTGAAAACCTCAGACAATCTGGGTCCTTCAACCGCTTTTGAATCATGTCGATAAGTGTCACTTTTCTCAGCAGAAAATTAAGTCATCCAGAGATCTCTGAGAATTATTCAGATCAGACGCAATCGCAGATGCTTTCTGGCCTTGACAGCTAGCACTAGCTTGGATAGAGTGCTAACAAATTAATTTTTATCGCACGCAAGAGAGAGTTCGTTTCTGACGTTGCGATCTTTTCTTCAACCTGTTTGGAAACAGAAGCAAGATGCCGATCTACGAATACGTCTGCCAAAGCTGTGGCAAGGAATTTGAGGAGATGCAACGGTTCAGCGATGCCCCACTGGAGCAATGCCTGTGTGAGGAGAAGGCCCCTGTGCAGCGCAAGGTCTCCAAGAGCGCATTTCATTTGAAGGGTGGCGGATGGTACAAGGACGGCTATGGTAGCGCCAAGCCAGAGAGTTCCAGCGACAGCGGCAGTGAGTCCAAGAAGAGCGACGGTGGTAGTGAAGCGAAAAAGACCGACAGCGGAACAGAATCCAAAAAAAGTGAGAGCAGCACGGAATCGAGTTCAAAAGAGAGCAAACCGGCGGAGTCCAGCAAATCTAGTGACTCCAGCTCTTCTTCCTCCTCTTCCAGTTCGGGTGGCAAGGAAAGCGCCGCCTGAGCCGACTTGATTCTTCCAGTCCCTCCACTCATGTTGGGGCTCATGTCTCAACCTGAGTGGACCCCTCTTTGATGCCCAGTTTTCTCCGCCAAATCCTAATCCTGCTCTGGAAAGATCTGTTGATCGATTTGCGCCGCAAGGAGAATTTTCTTTCCATGCTGCTCTTCTCGACTCTGACGTTGTTGATCTTCCAGTTTGCGATGGGAGACGATCAACGAACCTTTCGCCTGGCTCTGCCTGGAATCATCTGGGTGGTCTTTATGCTGACGGGAGTGCTTAGCCTGAACAAATCCTACCAGCAGGACTCTGAGAACGGCTGTATTGGCGGATTGCTGCTGGCTCCACTGGATCGTACTGTTCTGTTCCTTGGTAAGTTTCTCGCCAATCTCTGCTTTCTCTTGGTCGCCCAGTTGCTCTTTTTGGCGCTGTGCTTTCTCTTCTTCCCTCTGAGAGTTCAGCATTGGCCGAGTGTGCCTGGAATTCTGTTGGCTGGCACCGTTGGCTTCAGTGCGCTTGGAACCCTGCTGACAGC
>WTIF01000351.1:0-7172 GCA_011522845.1 Deltaproteobacteria bacterium | reverse complement strand
CGCTCGCGGACCAGACCGGTTGACTGCTGTCGACGAACCTTAATTTCTGGATTCACTAATTTGGTTGCTGAGACGAGGTTTTCTCCGCTCACGTCTGCGGGACGCAGCACTCCCTGCACGGTGGTCACATAGCGCACCTGATTCCGCTGTCGGTAGTCCACTTTCTGCCCAGAAGTAAGCATATTCCCATCTGGATAAACACGAACAACTCGCGCGCTGATCGTGTTCAATCCACGTAGAATTTCATTCTGTTCTTCTTCAATCGCATTTCGCAGAGTCAGTGCTTCCAGAGCCAGGCTCGCTGCTTGAACCTCATTCTGGGGAGCAGCTGCAGCTTGTCCCCCATCTCCTCCTGCCTCTTTGGGTGGAGGGACGTTGCTGATCAAATCCACTTCCTGAATCGTGAGCAGATCCCCGCGATAACGAGCGCGGTGATCGCGGAAAAGGTTACCGAAGGAAGCCTCACTGCGCCAAAGGGATCCTTCCAGGGCGTTGCGGTTCGTGTTGAGGGCTGGTTGACGTTGACGACGTGCTGGATTGTCCGCCAACTGCTTTCTAATCGGTTGTGGTGGCGGAGGTGGTGCCAACGCTGAGCAGCCAGCAATGACTATCAGCAGTCCCCACAAAATCAGAATTCTAACCACTTTGTTCTTGTTCATCATCACTGTACCTGAACCGTGTTCTCATCCTGCACGGTGGCGTAGACCACCAACTTGCTATCTGCGTTACGAACCGGAATTTTTTCGCCCATGCGCCCTTTGGACATTGAAATGCCTGGAGCCGTCAGACGGAGTAGGGGAGTTTCATAAACAATCATCAGACGATCCCCAGTGTTGACCAGCGGTGGAGTGGCAACTGTCCTTTCCTGGATCACTTCCTTCGGATTGATTGTGCGGGTTGCGATTTTACCGACCAGATCCTGGGGTTCGGTGACGTAATCGGCTGTTGTCCGATCCACGTTGCGGCGCACTCGCACCAGGTCAGTCTCTTCAATGATCTTATCTCGCTGGATTGTGTCCTTGGCGACAAAGATCTCTTTATAGACCTTCAGATATGCCCGTACGGTCACCTTGCGTGCTGATTTTCCATCCACCCGGAAGTTGATCTCGTAGTTCCGATATCCCCCTTCTTTCTTGTAAACTCCGATCTCACTGATGTCGTAGCTCAACTCTCCACGGGGTAAAAACACATCGTTGACCTGAGCCAGTAGCTTGGGTTGAACGTCCTCGTCTGGATAGCTGTTGTTGATGAAGGCCAGTACTGCTTCTTCAATATCTTTTCCAGGCACTTTGAGCGCAGCTCGGTAGACCTTGACGGTATCGTTGTTGGGGAAGACCAACTTGTCGATATCTACCTTGTGGAAGCGTAGACGGGAGAGCAGCAGAGAGCGAGTGACTGTCAGATTTCTGCCCGGCAGCGGAGAGCGGCCCACCTTCAGGCCAGCGATACGATCAACCAAGTTGGGATCGTTGCCCTGTAGCTCCGCAATTTCACCGAGGGTATACTCTTCGTCAGACACCGCGGCTGTCTCAGCAAGGAAGACCTGAATCTTGTCAAAGTCTTCTTCACTCAGCGCCTCAACCGCACTGACCGGCAGTACCAATCCGATCAACAGACCAAGCAGCAGCCACAGTTGCTTCATCAGGTTACCGAATGCTCAACGGATCAGGCCATTTGCTGTCTTCAGCATCTCATCGGAAGACTGGATCGCCTTGGAATTGACTTCGTAGGCTCGCTGGGCAGTGATCATATTGACCATCTCTTCCACCAACGAGACGTTGGAACCTTCCAGGAAGCCCTGGTTGAGGCCACCCATACCGTTCGCGGCTGGACTATCCAAAACAGCGTTACCAGAGGCTGGTGTGGAGACATACAGATTCTTGCCAATCGGTGTCAGACCCGCTGGATTCTGGAAACGAGCGAGTTGGATGCTACCAATGGCTTCTGGTTGGGTTTCATCACGCAGGAACACGGAAACCGTACCATCGTTGCTAATTTCAACCTTCCGGGTATCAACTGGAATGTTGATCTCTGGGTCAACAGGCATTCCGTCATTTGTCACCAGGCGCCCCTGCCCATCAATATTGAAGTGTCCATCACGGGAGTAGGCGATGATGCCGTTAGGCTGCAGAATCTGGAAGAAACCCGCACCGTCGATACTGATGTCTAGATCATTACCTGTGTTTTGCAGATTTCCAGTCACATGGACTTTTTCCGTGGAGACCTGTTTCACACCGTGTCCAACGTGAAGACCCACTGGAACCTGAGTGGACAAGGAAGCCGGCACACCTGCGTTGCGTTCGTTGTGGTAGAGCAAGTCCTGAAAGTGTACTCGGCTCTTTTTGAAACCTGTGGTGTTGACGTTGGCCAGGTTGTTGGCGGTGACATCAATATTGCGCTGCTGGGCTCCCATACCGGTAGCAGCAGTGTAAAGAGATCGCATCATAAGGCTTCAACTCGCTATAAAAAGGTTATCCCCGGAGCCGAGAAATGCTAATTGCTCGCTCGTTCATCCGGTCAACGCTGCTCAAAGATTTCTGAATCGATTCGTACGTGCGGTTTGCGCTGATCATGCGGGTCATCTCCATGACGGTGTTGACGTTGGAGCCTTCCAGCATTCCCTGCTGGACTCGAACTTCCTCGGAAGGAATCGGCACATCGTCACTGCTGATCGGTGCGAAGAAAGAGTTGCCCAGCTTCTGCAGGTTGTCCTGGTTACGGAAGCGGACAGTCAGTAGACGGTCAGCAAGCTGTCCATCCACCTGTACTCGACCTTGGTAGTCTACAAAAATTTCTTGGCCTTTCACCTGAATGGGACCGTTCTCACCCAGCACTGGGTAGTTGTCTGAGGTGACGATCGTGCCCTCACTGTTCAGCTGGAAATTTCCGTTACGGGTAAAGCGCTGACCAAAAGGCGTGTCGATGGTGAAAAAACCTTCATTGTTGATTGCCAGATCCAAGGCATTGTCTGTTTGCTGCATGGGTCCGGGCGAGAAATTTTTTCCAATTTCATCTACGGTCACGGCAGATTTCTCCATGCCCACATACTGATCCAAGTATTCATGGGACAGGAATCGCTCTTCTTCGGATTCCGGCAGTACCTGCTGTGCTTTGGAAAGCACCTCACGGAAGCTCGGTTGGTCTTCTTTAAAACCGGTAGTATTGACGTTGGCCAGGTTGTTGGACACCGTATCCATCTTGCGCTCGACAGCGCCGGCGGCCTTGACCAGACTATAGACTCCACTCATGAAAATGCTCCGAATCAGACGATTGCAGTGAGGTAGGCAGGATTCCGCATTCAAGGCGTATACCAGCAAGGGACGGGCCTTCAGGTCCTTTTTTCCCCAATCTCTGTTCCCCAGGGAGGCATGACCGGCAGCATCCGCAATAAAATTCTGGTCGTCTTTTATCTCAGTTCCGTTCTTTCTCTGCTTGGCTACATCCTGATCTATCTGCTTTCGCAGCAACAAGGCGAGCTAGTAGAGGACAGTTCACAGATTCCACCTGTGACCGAAGCCTGGTTTCGGCTCAACAACGGAATGCAACACGCTGTTTCCTCACAGCGAGAGTGGCTGCTCTCAGGAAATAGTATCTTTCGTGAAGGGCGGATGAATGCCTGGGATAAGGAGATTGAGCCTGCCCTGCTGGAGCTTGACCGCCTCTACAAAACATCACGCCTCTGGCAGGATGAACGCCAAGTCGAAGCCCGAACCTTCTACGATATTCGGCTGCTGATTCGTAACCTGAATGAGTTACAACAACAGGTTGAGGCCCTGACCTTCCGCTCCCTTGCCAATACCAGCAACCTGACGGATCGGCGGGACAGTGATTGGTTACTGGCCAACGACATGATGGTCAACCAAATCCTGCCACTACAGTTGAACATTGAAGACGCTATCACCACCATTGTGCGTTGGCAGTCGAACTTCTCACGGCAGAACACCCTACAGATCCGCAACGAGGTAATCGATCTCAACATTCGCATCCTCTTCATTGCGCTGGCTGTTTTCCTGATTGGCTGGATTCTCTCCCGGTTGCTCGGAGAACAAATCGCTCGTTCACTACAGGAATTGCGTGATGCTGTCCGGCGGGTCAAGGATGAGAATTTTGACGGGCAGATCGAAATTTCGACGCAAGATGAGATTGGTGAATTGGCCGAGGAATTTCGAGAGATGCTGATTGCCATTCAGCAACGGACTCAACAGTTGCGTAATTCCTTCGCTGAGTTGGAGAGAGCTTCCCAGACCAAGAGCGAATTCTTAACGAACATGTCGCACGAGCTGCGCACGCCACTCAACGCCATCATTGGCTTTGCTGATGCCTTGCTGGATGATGATGAGACTGCTCTCTCCAACTACCAGCAAGATCGGCTAGGCCGCATTCGAGACAGTGGCCAACAGTTACTGGATATGATCAACTCCTTGTTGGATCTCTCACGCATGGAAGCCGGGAAGATGCAACTGCACTTCACCGAATTTGCTCCAAAGGAGGTCGCTGAAGAAGTACTCAACCTGCTAGAACCGCTGATGCACCGTAAGCACCTGCAGAGTCAACTGGTTGCGCAGGGTCGTGCATTCACCTGTCGCCTGGATCGGGACAAGTTACGCCAGATGCTGATCAACCTGCTGGGCAATGCCATCAAGTTTACTCCAGAAGGTGGTGCCATCAGTGTTACGCTCAGTCGGGACGGGGACTGGTTCCAACTTGCGGTGCACGATACTGGAGTCGGTATTGCCGCTGATCACTTGGAGAAGATTTTCAAGGCTTTCCAGCAGGTCGACAGTTCTGTCACTCGCAGTTATGCCGGTACAGGATTGGGCTTGGCACTGGTACGATTAACTACCCACTTTCTCAAGGGGCGAGTTGAGGTTCGCAGCCAAATTGACAAAGGTTCAACTTTCACACTGTTTCTGCCACTGGATCCAGAGAGCATTGAAGACGCCGAGAAAGAATTGCTTGGTTGAACCCAAGAGGCAATAACTCAGTTAGTCAAGTTGTAGCCTCGTTCTTCATGAGAACTGATATCCAGACCTTCCACCTCTGAATTTTCATCAGCCGCAGCCCAACCAATGCATCCGTCAGCTTGAGCAGAATCCAGGTCACCACTGCTGTAAACACAACCGTTGCCAGCACACCGATGAACTGTACAGACAGTTGCTCACCAATACTGTTGATATCTGCTGCAAAGCCTTGTCCGCTAAAAACTCCTGATTCTGTGGATACGAAGACCCCTGCCATCAGGGTGTCCAGCGTGCCACCAACACCATGTACGGGAAACACATCAAGAGAGTCGTCGATTTCGAGTTTGCGCTTGATGAAGTTAGTCGCGTTGAAACAGACAAATCCAGCAAGCAGGCCCGATCACCAATATTTTGAATAGCTTGAATCAGGCAACCGAAATATGCTGGGCTCGCTGCTGTTTAGCTCTCAACAAAAAGTACATACCCACCCCGTTACATCCCCAGATAACCGCCAGCAGTGCCATCGTATGGGTGATTGAATAGTGTTCAGCAATGTAGCCAACCAATGGAGGACCGAAAAGCAACCCTGCCATCGACAGTGTGTTGACATCTGCGATGTTGACCCCGGCATTTTCAGGATCAATTTCTGCTGCATTTCGCATGACAGTGGGGAAGAAATTGGCGCTGACAAAGCCAAAGAAGAGGAACACAAGCACTATCAGAACAGGATTTTGAGAAAGTACCGCTGGTAATAGAACCGCACCTCCCAGAATCATCGCATGACTCCCGATCCTCATTTCTCCAAAGCGTTGGATCAGCGATTCTCCACGCAGGCGGGCTGCAATTTCACCCAAACTGAAGGCGAAGATAATTGCTCCCCCATAAGCCATCGGCACCAACATATCTCTTGTCAGCCAGAGTGCAGACCAGTCGAGCACCACACCAATCGTACTCAAACTCAGTGCACCGAGTACCCCGAAACCGAGTACTCTTCGGTCTGGCCAACGCAATGGAGGCGCCTGGGTTCGGGCTGGGCGCTCTCCCTGTAGACAAATCTTCCAGAGTAACAAGCTCACAAACATTCCATTTCCAGCCATGATCGGAAAGACCCAATGAGCCGGCACTTCCAATTGCAGCAAAGAGCCTCCAACCACTGAGCCTACGAGAGATCCGATCGAGAAGAAAGCGCTATGCATTGGCATCAGAAAGCGGCCTGTCAACTTTTCCATTCGAAAGGTTTCTGCTGTGGCTGAGGGGGCGACTAAACCAAAAAAGAAACCACAAGGAATGACAGCAAGCAACATGAGCAGGTAGGTGGGAGCAAGAACAGCCAGCGCAAGGCAGGGAGAAAAGCAGCACATCGCTGCGATCATCAGCGGTCCTGCACCAAAGCGGGGAATCAACCGACGGCCTCCAAGCTGTGTTGCCGTGATCGAACTGATGGCAAAGCACAGCAAGATCTTGCTGAAATCCAGCGGGGTCAGATTGAGTACAGCCACCTTCCAGGGAATATAAACAAACCAGATGCCGACACTGATCATCGGAAACAGCACAACCAAGCGGGCGGCCCAGATAATCCGGATTGCTGCGGCCTGTTGTTCTGTCGTTAAGGGAAGGCCAGGGGCCACTGAACTCACAAGATGGTCTGCACGAAAGGGAAAGAATTAGTTGGCGAGTTGTTCCTGCAGGTTACTGAGAACAATTTGCAGCGACTGCTGGATGGTCTGGTCCAACTCCACATTATCGACCTGATCCAAGTCAAATTGCTGGGACTGCTGGTGGTAGTATTCATGAACGGTACGGATTTCCTCAAAGTGTTTGAGATAGTGCTTCTCTGCTCGACGCTGCTGCAGCTTGCCCCGGATTCGGAAACGATTCATATGATCCTCTCCTTCCTGAAGTCGAAGCAGTAGCGGGATGTGATAGGCACGGCCCTCAAACTCCGGCATCCTGACCAGAAACGGTAGCAAATGAACCCCTTCGATCAGTAAATTTGTACCTTCGGCAATCGCTCTGCGCACCATTGCCCGTACTCCCACACAGACCTGCTGGGACTGCAGAACGAACCCCGCAATCATTCTTTCTTGTGAGGCTTTCTTTTCATCAAAAACCAATTGACTGCCTGCTTCAAACGAGGAGACGTGAAGCGTTGGCACAATCACTTTACTGAAGGAAAGGCGCATCACTTCGCGGATACTGTCCGTGCCCACC
>WTIF01000303.1 GCA_011522845.1 Deltaproteobacteria bacterium | reverse complement strand
GGCGGTCAATCTTCTGGGCGATTGGTTGCGTGATGCCCTTAATCCAAAGCTACGTTGATGAGCATTCCCGCTGAAAGCAGCCTGCTCGAGGTTCGAAACCTTCGTGTTGATTTCCCCACACGTCGCGGGACTTTGGTCGCTGTAGACGACGTCAGCTTTGAGATCAAAGCAGGGGAAGTCTTGGGGGTTGTTGGAGAGTCTGGTGCCGGAAAATCTCTGACCGGTGCTGCTATCATCGGATTGCTTGAACCGCCAGGTCGAATCTCTGGAGGAGAAGTTCGCCTTGCTGGAAAACGCATCGACAATCTTGCACAGGAGCAGATCCGGCAGATTCGAGGACGAGAAATTGGGATGGTTTTTCAGGATCCACTGACCAGTCTCAATCCCTTGTTTCGGATTGGAGAACAATTGATCGAAACCCTGCAAACTCATGCTGATTTAGATGAAAAATCTGCACGTAAACAAGCTATCGACTGGCTTGCAGAAGTAGGGATTCCCTCCCCAGAAGTACGGATCGACCAATACCCCCACCAATTTTCTGGAGGTATGCGTCAAAGGGTTGTCATTGCATTGGCCCTTTGCGCAAATCCCAAATTGATCATTGCTGACGAACCTACTACTGCACTGGATGTATCCATCCAAGCACAGATTATCAGTCTCTTGAAGCGGCTCTGTCGTGAACATGGAACCGCTGTGATGTTGATCACTCATGACATGGGGGTAATTGCTGAAACTGCTGATCGAGTGGCTGTGATGTACGCAGGGCGATTGGTCGAAATCGGTGAAGCCCGTAAGGTCATTCAAAATGCAAAACATCCTTACACTCTCGGACTAATGGGCTCAATTCCAACCATTGGGGACACCGAGGAGGATTTGCGGCAAATTCAGGGATCGATGCCACGACTTGCAGAAATTCCTGAGGGATGTGCCTTCAACCCCAGGTGTCCCAACGTGAGGGACCGCTGCAGAAAGAATCGTCCTGAGTTGCAATCAGTTGATGAATCCAGTGTTGCCTGCTGGCTTTTTGAGGACCAAACAGTCTCTTCGGAGATCCGGCAATGAGTGAGAATCAAGCACCCATGCTGGAAGTGCGAGGTCTAACGAAACACTTCGATGTGTCACCTCCCTTACTCAATCGAGTGCTGAATGGGACCGGGAAGATCAGCTTGAAAGCTGTTGAAAATGTTGATTTTAAGATACCAAAGGGAAAAACATTTGGTTTGGTTGGAGAATCAGGGTGCGGGAAATCAACTGTCGCTCGTCTGGTCGTCAGGCTTTATGAACCGACAGCTGGTTCTGTCAACCTGGAAGGAATTGATCTTGGAGGGTTGAATTCACGAGAGGCCATGGAGCCAATGCGTCGCAAGATGCAGATGATTTTCCAAGATCCTTACGCTAGCCTCAATCCTCGCTGGAGAGTTGCAGAAATCATTGCTGAGCCGATTCGAACACATCGACTATTGAGTGATGAAAAAGAAATTAAAAAAAGAGTAGCTGAGCTACTCATGCAGGTCAGTCTTTCACCTGCCGATGGCTTAAAATTTCCTCACGAATTTTCTGGAGGACAGCGTCAACGAATCTCAATTGCCAGAGCTTTGGCAAGCAACCCAGAGTTTTTGATTTGCGATGAACCCACCAGTGCGTTGGATGTCTCTGTTCAAGCCCAGATTCTCAACTTGATGAAAAAACTACAGAGAGACTTGGGCTTGACGTATCTCTTCATTAGCCATGATCTGGCAGTGGTCTACCACATCTCCGATTTTGTGGGAGTCATGTACTTAGGCCGGCTAGTGGAATGGGCAGATACCAAGAGCTTGTTCAATCAACCTAAGCATCCTTACACCCAAATGTTGTTGGATGCGATTCCCGACCTCAAATTCAGTGGACGTCCAAGAACACCGGTTGCGGGGGAAGTACCAAGTCCAATCACTCCCCCACCAGGATGCTCTTTTCACCCGAGATGTCCGTACGCAACAGCACGTTGCAAAACGGAGCTGCCTTTACCAATCGCTAGTCAGTCTGGTCAAGTGGCTTGCCATGCGGTTGAGGAACAAAGACTCTCAATAACCAAATGACTTTGCCAATAGTTCAATCTGTTCTGGGAGAATAAAATGGTTAAGCAAACGCTCTATTCTGGGGGTCTGATCTATGATGGACTTCATCAGGTACTTGAAGGTCAGGCGGTGCTCGTGGAAAACGAGCGTATTAAGGAAGTTGGCCCGGTTGGTGATTTTCAAGGCTTTGCTGGGGACCGAGTTGACTTCTCCGGAGGCACACTCTTACCAGGCCTAATCGATTGTCATGTACACTTAATCTACGGGGGAGAGGGTGATCCAAAATCCAAGGTAGGTGGATCAAAACCC
>WTIF01000037.1 GCA_011522845.1 Deltaproteobacteria bacterium | reverse complement strand
CTAAGGCCGGCTCTAGCAAGAGCCTTGGTTGCGGCCGCAAAGACAGTACTACTCGATGATGCAGTTGAAAATGTGGACGCGAAGCTACAGTTTGAAATTCGATTGGAGCTGCCTCGCTTGCTTCGAAGATTTGGTTCAACCGTTCTTTACGTGACTCAGGATTATCGGGAGGCGATGGCCCTTGCTGACAGAATTGCAGTGCTCGTTGGAGGAAAAATCGCTCAATTTGATACTCCAGAATCAATTTATCTTCGACCATCTTCAATTGAGGTTGCAAAGCTGTTTGGAGAACCAGCCATCAACATTTTACGTGGTCAAGTCAATGAGCAGGCGAATAAAGTATTGGTGAATCACAACCAGTTTGTCCTGCCCAAAGGATTTCATAACAAGACTGGAAAATTCTGTGAAATCGGTATTCGACCGGAGTCGATTAAGTTATTTCGAGAGAAACGTGTTGGAACAATTTCTTTCGAAGTGATCACCATTACTCCACTCAATGAGCGATCAGTTGTCCTTTTAAGAAGCCAGGAAGGCTTGGAACTATTGGCTACCTACCCGGCAGAAGAACAGACCGCAAAGATTGGTGATACCTTTTGGGGAATGGTAGTGCCTGAGGATCTATTGCTCTTCGAAATAGAATCCGGACAACGATGTTTACCCAAGCAAAATTAAAATAAATTTTCCAATTGGTTGGAGATGTTTGTGCCTGAAGTCCAGTTGAGTCTGAACTCTGTAGATAAGACCTATTACGGTAAAAAGATTGAGGCAGCAGTTCGAGCTGTAAAAAATCTATCGCTACAGATTTGCAAAGGTGAAATTGTTGCTCTGCTAGGTTCATCTGGCTGTGGAAAGACCTCAACATTGAGGATGATTGCAGGATTCGAGGATCTAACAGGGGGAACCATTCAACTCTCTAATCGAGACATCCACCAGTTGCCGCCAGCCAAAAGAAACGTAGCAATGGCGTTTGAAGGTTATTCTCTGTACCCTCCACTGACGGTGAGAGACAACATAGCTTTTGCCCTAAAGGCTGAGCGTATCTCCCGGTCAGAATCAGATGCTAAGGTCATGGAGATGGCAAAATTTCTAGAGATCGAAGAGATTTTGGACAAATACCCCTCCTCGATTTCTGCAGGCCAGCAGCAGCGTGCTAGTCTCGCAAGAGCTTTGGTTCGTAAAGCAGACTTGTATTTACTAGATGAACCGATGGGGCAACTCGAACCACAGCTTCGTTCAGTTTTGCGAGTTCGTCTGAAGCAGTACCTGCAAGAACATCAGATGACAACGGTACTCGTTACTCATGATCAAACGGAGGCCAATGCCCTTGCTGACCGTATTGCTGTGATGGAAGACGGCGAACTTCAACAGTTTGAATCACCCACTCAACTCAAGCATAAACCTGCAAACATTTATGTGGGAACTTTCATCGGGGAACCACCGATGAACACATTTGCCGCTGAGGTGAAGCCAATCGGTAAGGGTTTTCAATTTCAATTGGAAGAGACAGGGGAAATCCTGGACTATCAAAATGTTGATTTTCCTAAGTCCTTGCACGACCAATTGATTAAACACCGAAGAATCGTACTCGGCCTTAGACCACATGCTGTCAAACTGGGGAAGGGGGCTTTCAAGGCACAGGTGATTTCCAATCAATGGCTTGGGGATCAATCGCACATTGCAGCAGAATTTGCCAACAGGATCGTTGTTGCGGTTTCTCACCAAAGAGAAGCCTTCAAGTTGGATGAGAATGTTCCATTCCACTTGGAGGCTTCGGATCTACACTTCTTTAATGCTGAAAACGGAAACGCTATTGCCCACGGTTTGGAGATTTCACCATGGATCTTCTTCTAGGAATTGATGCTGGGACGTCTGTAATTAAGGTTGTTGCCTTCGATCTGAAGGGCAACCAAATTGCGGTAGCAGCCAAAGCCAATCATTATGAAATTCTCCCAAACGGTGGAGTTGAACAGGAACTTGAACGAACTTGGGCAGACACTCTCGAAGTCATCCGCCAGATCCCTGGAAAAACTGGATGGTCATCAAATCGTTGGGATTGCAGTCACGGGTCAGGGTTCTGGGACTTGGTTAATTGATGAGGATGGCAGCCCTGTAGGACGAGGTTGGTTATGGCTGGATGCGAGGGCTGCTGACTTGGTTGAAAGCTACGACAAGTCCTCGAACGCTAGAAGACGTTTTGAGTTGACAGGTACTGGACTAGCTGCCTGTGACCAAGGCCCTCAAATGCTGTGGATGAAAAAATACCAACCGGAGATTCTGAAAGAGAGCGCGACAGTTTTCCATTGCAAGGATTGGCTTTATTTTAATCTAACTGGTGTCCGAGCTACTGATCCCACTGAAAGTGTCTTC
>WTIF01000128.1 GCA_011522845.1 Deltaproteobacteria bacterium | reverse complement strand
GTTGTAAGTGTGTGTTCGATTTCCATAGGGCAACCCCTCCAAACACATCAACTCTCTCAGGTTCTCCTGAATAGCTGGAATGTCCAAACCTCTGCCTGCAAATAGCTCCTCTAAAGACAAACCCTCTTGCGGTGTTTCAGGATGTAATGGGAACTGAACCCACTTGATCGACAATTTGAATTTTTCCTCCAACCTTTTGACACGCCCGGTGACAAGATAGCACCAGGGTCAGACAAAATCGCTGAAGACTTCCAAAGTCAGCTTTTTTTCATTCATTTGAATTTATTCTAAGCAGTTAGCTTGGTTCTTTGGGAAACATTCCTACATAACTATGGACTGTATCTCACTCTATATTTGGTTTTGCCCTGATTAAGCCATCCCTGACCTCTTCAAGGTGTGTTTTCATTATTGAGGCAGCATTCTCCTGATCCCTTTCCCGGATAGCTCGAACAATCGCATCATGTTGTGCAAAACTGTGATGATCCCTGGGAGGCACATTGGAGAATACGCATCTTTACTGAGAAGCGTTAAAGAAATTGTGATTGCCCGACCAAACTGATTCAGACATGCATGAGTAATTGATTGTAATTGATACAGCACTAAAAGTTTGCTATCAATCCAATATTCCAATGAGTCATTTCCTGTCCGCAGGATTTATTGCATTGGCCGTAATTATGCCGATCATGCGATTGAAATGGGTCACGACCCCAACAAGGAACCACCATTTTTCTTCCAAAAGAATGCCCAAAACGTAGACACTTCAGGAACTTTTCCCTACCCACCACAAACGAGTGATGTACATTATGAGTTGGAGTTGGTGGTAGCACTCTAGAGCGGCGGTGCTGACATCAGTCTGGATGCCGCCCTCGAGCATGTCTACGGGTATGGATTAGGATTAGACATGACTCGGCGTGACCTGCAAGGAGAGGCCAAAAAACTAGGTAGACCCTGGGAGGTTGGAAAATCCTTTGAAAAATCTGCCCCGATGACCGAGCTTGTCCCAGCAAGTGAAACGGGACACTTGGATCAGGGTCGGATCTGTCTCAAGGTCAATGGTGAGACCAAGCAGGACGGAGATCTGAATCAAATGATTTGGAAAGTGCCCGAAATGATTGCATACCTATCGAGACTTTATGACATTGCAGGTGGAGATTTGATCATGTCTGGAACTCCAGCTGGTGTGGGGCCTGTTCAACGGGGGGATAAAATAGAGTGTGAAATTGAAAACCTCGGCACCATGACCGTTGAAGTCATTTAAAACAATACTAGGAAAAACAAGTAGTTGAAAGAAGGACGTAAACGTGACGATTAGATCCATCATCGATGCCGGGAACGCCGAAGCTATTGCCCTGAGTGCCCCGAATCGAACATCACTAAGTTATCAGGGCTTGCGAAACCACTGTGATCACATCGGAAGACAACTAGCCTCACAAGGTCTCTCGAATTCCGATAGAGTAGCGATTGTCCTACCGAATGGGCCCGAAATGGCTTCCGCATTCCTAGCCGTTGCTAGTTACATGTCTGCGGCACCGCTGAATCCCAGCTACAAACAGAGTGAATACGCATTTTATCTCGAAGATCTGAAACCGAGCCTAGTGGTTGTCGAGGAAAATAGCACAAATCCTGTTAGAGCTGCAGCTACGGATCTGAAGATTCCTGTTGTTGAAGCAAAGGTTCACTCCGGTAGTCCAGCTGGAACATTTGAGCTTTTTCAATCAGAAGCAGATATTCAACCATCCAATCTTGATCACGAAGCACTCGTGCTTCACACTTCTGGGACTACCTCCCGGCCCAAGGTTGTCCCCTTGCTTCAAAGAAACATCTTGGCATCCACAAGAAATATCTCGGCGAGTCTGGAATTAACAAATACAGACCATTGCCTGAATATTATGCCCCTGTTTCATATTCATGGTCTGATTGCTGTGATAGCTACCAGCATGGCTCAAGGTGCTTCTGTTTGCTGTTCAAGTGGCTTCAATGCCATGAAATTTCTCGAATTAGCCAAGGAAGAAAAAATCTCATGGTATTCGGGTGTACCCACGATGCATCAAACCATCTTACTGAGGGCACAAAAACAACCTGAGGCTGCAAGAGCTTTAGAATTACGCTTCCTTCGGTCTTCTTCAGCATCCTTGCCACCTGCTGTCTTCAGTGAATTGAATGAAGTCTTTGGCTGCCCAGTCATTGAGGCTTATGGGATGACGGAAGCTGCTCATCAAATGACTTCCAACCCCCTGGAATTAGGAAAACAGAAAGCTGGTTTCGTAGGAATAGTCACCTCTCCAGAAGTATGCATCATGGATTCATCAGGCAATCTACTTTCACCTGGTGAAGAAGGAGAAGTCTGTATTCGAGGGCAGAACGTCACTCCGGGC
>WTIF01000004.1 GCA_011522845.1 Deltaproteobacteria bacterium | reverse complement strand
ACCAATCTGCGGCTCAAACTCTGGTCCCTCTCTCGGGCTAAAGCTATTATCCAACATGTCGCATCCCTTGCGGATTTTGTTCTCCCTGGGTTGGATGATGCGCGTCAGTTAACCGGCTTGGAGAATCCCCAAAGCATTGTTGATGAATATTTGAAGATGGGCGTCGAAGTGGTCGCATTGACTCTGGGGGGTGACGGTGTGTTATTGGCCACCCATGATGGCATGCGGGAGCAAATCCCTGGCATTCCGGTCAAATTGGTGGATGCCACTGCAGCTGGAGACTGTTTTGACGGAGGATTCTTGTCTGAGTGGCTGCGCACTAAAGATCTACTCCGAGCAGCTAGTTACGGGAATGTCGCTGCTTCGCTCAGTGTCCAGCATTTTGGTGCTGTATCATCTTTACCGAGTAGGGAAGAAACTGAGTCGGGTTTAAGAAAGGAATAGCTCTGTGCCAGCAATGCTTGACAATCCATCTCCTTCCCCTTATCACACGATACCGGTTTCGTTCTTTCATCAGATATCTTCTGTATAGTTCGAATTCATTCTGCTTCCTTAACCTTTTTCGGAGACACCAATGCATCGTAATCTTCTCATCTTCACGGGAATACTTCTGCTTGCTCTTCCTCAATTCTTATTTGCCCAGCCACGGACCGTAGCAGTGCTGACACCATTTCTGGCACAACCTGGCACACAGTTAATGGTCGAAGGCTTTGAAGCTGCCGCCAAGAGCAAAGGTTGGCAGGTGGATGTGATTGACACTTCAGGGGATGTGGCTGCATTGGTCAGCCGAATGGAAGATGTCGCTCTACAAAAGGTTGATGCGATGGTGATCAATGTGGATCCATCACAAATTCGTAATGGTTTGCTGGCTGCCAAAGACGCTGGAATTCCAGTTTTTGGAATGGACTCTGGAGCCGACCCACTCCTCACAGCCAACGTCACCAGCAATGGCTACGTGATGGCAGCTGAGACCGCTACCTATGTGGTTGATCAATTGAACGGCAAGGGCAGTGTGGTGATGTTCATTTTTGAGCCCTATCCCCCTGTTCAGAAACGCGGAGCAATTGCTGAGTCGATCTTCAACAATGAACCCGACATCAAGATCATGGAGAAGATCACCCCAAGCTTTGATCGTGGCCCCTTGGAAGGCGCACGTAACGCGATGGAAGCTGTACTTACCGCTAATCCCGAGAAAGGCAGCATTCAAGCAGTCTGGGCCGCCTGGGATGACCCTGCACTGGGCGCCGAACAAGCCATTCGCGATGCAGGACGTGAAGACGAAGGCATTGTGATCGTGGGAATTGACGCTACTGAGCAGGCCCGTGATCGGATTGCGGCTCGAGGGAATCTGAAGGCCACGGTTGCCCAAGACTTCACTGGCATTGCCAACACAGTTGCGAATACGGTCGAACAGTATCTGAAGTCTGAATCAGTATCCCGCTCACAAATCTATGTCAGCGCCAAGTTGGTCACAGCTGACGATCTTTGATTCTAGCTGGGCGGAGCGTAGCAATAACACTCCGCCCTCCTCCTACCCGTGATTCCTTTTCTCCATCTAAGCAACCTCCAAAAAAGCTTTGGCAGTGTCCCTGTGCTGCGCGGAGTAGAACTCGCCCTGTTTTCTGGTGAAATCCATGGATTGATGGGCGAAAACGGCGCTGGCAAGTCCACCCTGATCAAAATTCTTTCGGGGAACCTGATGGCAGATTCCATCACCTGCTCGATGAATGGAGAATCTCTGTCATTGGTCGAGGCTAGACAGTCCGGACAGCTTGGAATGCGCTTCATTCACCAGGAACTGAACAGCATCCCACATCTCTCGGTTGCTGAAAACCTGATGCTCGGCAAGCAGCTGCCAACTCGGGCAAAAATATTTGTTAATCAGCAGAAGCTGGCTGAACTAACCCGGGTGGCACTTGCTGAACTGGGAGTTACCCACATTGATCCCAGCCAAAGGATGAGCCAGCTTGGGGCTGGTGATCAAATGCTCGTCAAGTTGGGCAGCACCTTTGTTGTTGAATCAAGCAAGCCTGCAGCTCAACTGTATGTATTGGATGAACCCACCGCTTCGCTCATGCCCTCCGAAACAGAAAAGCTATTTGCTGCTCTTGAACGTCTGAAGCAGAAGGGGAGTGCCATTCTTTACGTTTCACATCGTCTCGATGAAATCTTTCAGATCACCGATCGAATCACCGTTCTTCGGGATGGCCGCAACACTCTGGTGGAAAAGACAGAAATGCTGAAACCACGAACTGTTGTGGAAGCGATGACTGGGAGGGAAATCAGCCAGCACTATCCTGGTCGCTCCAATATTCTTTCAAAAGAAGTCCTACTCTCTGTTCAAAACTTGCGAAATGCTAAGTTGAAGACATTGAAT
>WTIF01000345.1 GCA_011522845.1 Deltaproteobacteria bacterium | reverse complement strand
TACCTTTTCCTGCATCGAAGGAAGCCATTGGCTACCCTCTTCGCTCGTGATGGCCAACCAAAACAAGAAGGCACAAGCCGCAATTACAGACAATCCAATACCAAATCCTCCTTTTTCTTTTTCACTCTCCTGGGGAATGGGTTCGCTCAATCCTTGCTGAATCACTTCCATTTCTTGAGGCGTGACATGATCGGCAGGTGAAGGCGTTGGAATGTCTGTATTGACCCGGCTCGGTGCACTGTTATGGAGGAGTAATCCCTCCACTTCCTTTCGAAGGGTTTGAATATCATTTGAAAGAGTCCCAATCATTTGCTCTGTGCGCTGAGAGATCTTCTTCTCCAACTCCAGAGTCTTCAACAATTCCGACTTTTCTAAGGTCAGCTCTTCTACTTGCTTTTTCAGAGACAACAACTCTTCTTGCAAGGCGATGATTTGTTGAGTCGATTCTTGATCTACCTTGCTTTTGCGGCTTTTTGTAGTGGGGGTACGGTCTTCTTGGGAGGAAATTGCTTGCTGGATTTTTTCGAATTGTTCTTCGTCTAGAAGTCTTCGTCGGCCATCCTGATGTGGATTGATCTCCAATTCCTTCATCAGACGATACAGCTTGGACTTCCCAATCTGTAGATCTTGAGTGAGTTGGGTCAGTGTAATCATCATTAACTCCAATGTTTGATGCATACCTGCAGTATTTTATTCACTATCCATTAGTGAAAGTACTGACGTGACGCTATGATAATCATTTCATCTTTTTTTCCCATTAATTTTTTCTCATGGGAAAAGAATCAACGGTTCCTCCTTTGATGATTAGTTGGAAAAGTTAGATTGAACTACCAATTTTTTCGAATACTACTAACGATCGAGTTCAGCCGAGAGTCGCTGATCCCAAGTCCTTGCTCTGCAAGATGACTAGACAATTCCTGCTTCACATTTGAAGGTAGCCGAGAGGGCATTCCCCAAGGGAAAGTTTTTCTCAGTAGATTCTCAATAATAGCTTGTGCACCAGTCGTCTGTGGCGACTCTTGTTGTTCAGTTAAAGGAAATCCGTTTAATTTTTCTCCCGAATACAATTGACCACTGGCCAACTCATCAGCACTTACCTCCGACATTGATGTCGACACTAGATTATTCGAAATATGTTTTTTGTATTTTTCAATTTCTTGTCGGAGTTTGAGATTTTCACTCTGAAAGTTCATCATCAGTTTTTGCCATTGACTGACTTGTTCGATTAACTCCGTATTTTGGGCCCGCTCTGCTTCTACCTGAGATTTTAGAAAGCCAATCTGATCGCGTAATTCACTGACCAATAAATCCTGTTGTCCAAGATCAATTGCCGATTGCGCCTCTAGATTTTCCTCTTTTTCAAGGTTAGTTTCACTGGAAGAAATTACTTTGATTTGTTTTTTCAACAAACTTTTTAAATGTTGATAATCTTCCTTTTGAATCAACTGCTGATTGCCATTGAAAACGAGTTTGATCCGATAGTCCCTGACAATTCTCTCAAATTCATCGCTTGAAATCCCTAATTTTTTTGCGGCTTCAATCGCGGTTTTCATTGGTTGTTCGGAGTAGTTTTGTGACGGAAACCGTCAGTGCAATGATCTTGAGATAAAGAAAAAATGTTTGTGGAAAGGAGAATATTTTTACAGTTAATTTTTAAAAAATTAGACTTGCAGTTTATTTGCCGATGGAGGGCAGGTTTAATCTTCTGAAGAAGAATGCTTTCAAAAAATTAAATGCTGATAGCATGTCTACTTAGGATTTTTTAACTCTCAGTCTGGTCTATTGCTGAACGATTTTTCTCAAAGGAATTGAATGAAACGCAAAATCATCATTGACACAGATCCTGGACAGGATGACGCGCTCGCTATTTTGTTGGCGTTGGCAAGCCCCGAAGAACTGGATGTTTTGGGTATTGTTACTGTCGCTGGAAACGTACCACTGCCGTTGACAACACGTAATGCCAGGGCACTTGTTGAACTCGCAAATCGCCCAGAGGTTCCTGTTTTTGCTGGTTGTCCACGTCCACTCATGCGTAATTTAGTCACAGCTGAACATGTTCATGGGAAAACGGGGTTGGATGGATGGGATATGCCGGAACCCAGTGTTGCATTACAGAGGGAACACGGAGTGGATTGGCTGATTGAAACGCTACGACAAGCCGAGGATGATTCGATCACCCTTTGTACACTGGCTCCCCTGACCAACGTGGGGATGGCTTTCGCCAAAGCGCCGGATATTCTTCCTAAAATCAAAGAGATTGTCACGATGGGAGGAGGTTATTTTGTCGGCGGTAATGTCACCCCTGCAGCAGAATTCAATGTCTATGTTGACCCACATGCAGCCCAAACTGTCTTTTCCTGTGGCCGACCGTTGACCAT
>WTIF01000024.1 GCA_011522845.1 Deltaproteobacteria bacterium | reverse complement strand
TCATAGGAATTAGTTTTTGACATGCCTAGTTTGATTTTTCTGTCGTAATTGTTTCATAAGAAAACATGTATTCCAATAATTTGGTGATTTCTTAGTGAGGCTTTTTATCGAAAAAATCAGGCTTCCTCTCTGAAAAGAAAATACACAAATCAAAAACTATTTGATAATAGTGAGTGCTCAGTAGAACCAACAGAAAGAAAGTCTAACCTTCAGATATCAGTTGCCCCTAAGGAAAAGCAAATGGTTTGTGAAGATTGTTAAAAATAACCTAATCGTTTGCAAACAAGAAATTCAGTAAGTTTGCTGGAGAACACCAAAACTACTTGTAGCTTTTTGTGTCGACTGAAAAGAACACGAACTGTAAGTTCGCGCATTTGTACGGCTAAATATACTATTGTTTAATTGCTGCTGAGGTAGCCAATAATTCTCTGAAAATAATCTGAATCGGTGAAGGAGGTTTGCTGTGGGAATGGAAATCGAGCGAAAGTTTCTCGTGCTTAACGAAGATTGGAAGGTGGGTGCTGTGGGTACTTTTTTACACCAAGGATATCTGAATCGTCACCCACAGCGTAGCGTTCGAGTACGTGTGAAGGGGCAGCAGGCCGTTCTGACGATCAAAGGGATGGTCTCGGAAATCTCACGATTCGAATACGAATACCCGGTTCCACTGGTTGATGCTGAGCATATGCTCAAGGAATTGTGTGAGCCTCCAACCTTGGAAAAGACTCGTTATCTAGTGGAGTATGAAGGGATGTGCTGGGAAATTGATGAATTTCACGGAGACAACGCAGGCTTAGTGGTCGCAGAAATCGAATTGGAAAATGAGGAACAATCCTTTGCAAAGCCACCTTGGCTTGGCGAAGAAGTGAGTCAGGATCCTCGTTACCTGAATATCAACCTCTCTCAGCACCCTTATTGCCAATGGTAGCGGCTGGCTACTTATTGATTCCTACCCCGTACATGCAGGTCGATCTGCATCTGGGTCTGATCGAGAACGGTCTTCTGTAAGTGCTGGACCATCTCTTTCTTGGCCTGCCGCTGCTCCTGATTGCCACGGTAGCGGATTTGTTCCTTGAGCAGCTTGTCAAGATCCAGATCAGGCTGAGCCGTGTCTTGCTCTTCGTCAAGCCTCCACAGTACGCCAAACAAACGAATTTTCATCCGACTCCCTCTTCTACGGCTAGGCCTTGTTCACTGCGTAGTTGGCCGCACGCCCCCTGGATATCCTGTCCCTTGGAGATACGTAAGGTTGCGACCACACCCCGATCCAGTAAGTAACGTTGAAAGCGCTGAATCTGCTCCCAATCAGAGCGTTGGTACTCACTGTCTGGTGCAGCATTGAAGGGAATCAGGTTAATCTTGAACTTCACTCCATGCAGTAGGCGGATCAAGGCTTTGGCGTCATCAATTGAATCTGTGATGCCCTTGAGTAGAATGTACTCAAAAGTGATGCGCTTACGGGCCTCAAGTGGGAATTCCTGGCAGACTTGAACCAACTGGGCCAGGTTGTAGCGCTTGTTGACAGGCATCAAACGCCCACGGACCGTATCGGAGGAGCCATTCAGTGAAATCGCTAGGTTTGCCTTGACTCGTTCCTGGCCAAAACGGCGAATCTGAGGCACCAGTCCTGAGGTGGAGACTGTGACACGGCGCTGTGAGAAGTTGAAGCCATACTCGTCAGTGAGAATCTCCAAGGCCGTCATGACCTGATCATAGTTGTGGAAAGGTTCTCCCATTCCCATAAAGACAATATTGCGGAGTGGCAATCCCGTAGCATCTCTTCGAGCCTCCACCACTTGCTCCACGATCTCACCAGCGCTCAGGTTCCTGATCAGTCCCATTTTGCCTGTCACGCAGAAAGAACAACCCATCGCACAGCCCACCTGAGAGGAAACACAGACCGTATGATGATCGTGGTGTGGCATCAGCACCGTCTCGATAGTCTTGCCATCGTGCAGGCCAAGGAGGTACTTGCGTGAGCCGTCTTTCGAGACTTGTTCTGCAACTCGGGTCAGGCGGGGGAGGTGGAAGTTTTCGATCAGCAATTGACGGGTAGACTTGGCCAGATTGCTCATTCCGTCCCAGTCACAGACATCTTTTTGGTAGAGCCAGGTGAAGACTTGATCTGCGCGGAAAGGGCGTTCGTTGTTCTCGGAGAACCAGTCGCGCAGGCGAGCCCGTGTCCAGTCTTTAAGATTGTGAGGGGTCATTGTGACTCAAATACAGACGACTGGAACGGGTGGGAAAGTCCGAAACAGAGGTGGGTAAGATGAAAGTGGTCGGCAATCAGCCAGCTTCTTCGAGTACAAACTGATCGTACTCCTCATCATCCAGCAAGTTGTCTTGCTCGTCCGGTTCGCTGAGCGCTACACGGATCAACCAGCCTTCATCATAACAATCTTCGTTGATCGTCTCTGGTCGATCGGCAAGCTCCGAATTGATATCGGTTACCTTGCCAGACATAGGCGAGAACAACGAAGAGACGGCTTTGACAGATTCAATAGTGCCAAATTCTTCACCAGCTTCCAACTCATCGCCAACTGAGGGAAGCTCAACGTAGACAATGTCTCCCAGCGACTTTTGCGCATGGAAGGTGATACCAATTTCGGCTTGGTTGCCATCTAGCCGAATCCATTCGTGCTCACGCGTATATTTAAGATCTGACGGGGTCTGAGACATTTTCCCTCTTGGGCATCAATTCCACCTTGGAAGCCAGCAGTTACCTGCTATGAACAAATTAGTAACAGATCCTAAACAGAGAAACCGATTTGTCCAGAAAAAAATCAAGTAGAGCGGGAAATTTGATAAAAAGGCAACCTCACAACTTCTGCAGCTAGCCGTCGCTTACGCACCTGTACAAGGAAGGTGCTGCCGATCTCAGACAACTCTGTGGGAACATAAGCCATCCCAATAGGGGCGTTGAGTGTTGGCGAAAGAAGGCCGCTCGTCACACTGCCAACGGTCTGCTCTTCTTTATTCAGGATTGGGAATCCATGGCGAGGAATACCAAATTCCTGCATCTGAAAACCTACCAGCTTACGCTGTGGATTCTCTTTGGAACGTAGCAAGGCTTCTTTACCAATAAAGTCACCCTTCTCGGGCTTGATGATCCAACCTAGTCCTGCTTCGTACAGGGAAATATCCTGACTCAATTCGTGTCCATAGAGGTGCAGTCCACCTTCCAGGCGTAGACTGTCTCGTGCACTCAGACCACAGGGCTCGATGCCAAAGGAGGCACCTGCCTCCAACAGTTTTGTCCAGATACCTTCTGCGTGCTGTGGAGATAGATACAACTCAAATCCATCACTGGCGGTGTAGCCGGTACGGCTCAACAGCACAGGGCAACCGAGCAACTCTCCTTCCAGAAAGCGATAGTAGCGCAAGGCCCGAACAGGCAAATCACTGATTGATTCAAGCACATCCACAGCGAGAGGACCCTGCAGCGCGAGCAAAGCGTAGTCACTACCTACATTGCGTAGGGTTGCACCAAACTGAGAGTTTTGTTCTTGCAACCAATTGAAATCCTGATCCTGGTTGGCTGCATTGACGACCAGCAGGTAGCGCTCTTCGGCCAGACGATAGACGAGTAGATCATCCCAGGCTCCTCCTGCTGGCGTAGTCAGTGCGTTGTAGCGTGCGGCCCCAACTGGGATTTTTGAGATGTCGTTGCAGGTCGTGTATTGCAGCAAATCCGCTGCTCTTGCTCCTTCTACCAGCAGCTCTCCCATGTGGCTTACGTCAAAGAGTCCCACAGCTTCTCGAACTGCTTGATGCTCCTGCTTATCGCTCTGGTAGCGTACTGGCAAATGCCAGCCACCAAAGTCGGTCATGAAGGCACCGGATTGCAGGTGCCAGTCATGCAGTGGGGTCTTGTTTAAGGTAGTCGAACTCATGATTTAATTTCTCTGGAAGTGGGAACGGAGTTGCAGAAAGATTCTATTCTCGGTGAGCACCAGCCATTGGTTTCGGTTTGTAGTGGCGCATTGTGTAGGCCAGCGTCTGCCCAAGAGCTTTACGGCTGAAACCTGGAGGCACCAGCTGTGAAACGGAGCCGAGCCGCAGCGCCTCTTCTGGATTGAGCAGCTGCTCTTCGTAGCGTGTGGTTAGTCCAGCAAGAGCTTGATCACGAATGGCGGCTGCTTCCAAGTTGGACATTCCAGCTGTGACGTTCTGCTCATATTGCTGATGGATATTTCGGAACTCCTCCTTATAAATATATTGCCGTCCAGCCGGTCCCATTACGGCGATACGCGCAGTTGGTAGAGAAAAGACAAAGTCTGCGCCGATGTGGTAGCTGTTCCAGGCACAATACGCACCGCCAAAGGCGTTACGAACAATCAGCGTCAGCCGTGGAACACGCAGGTCAATGATGGCGTCCATCATCTCACGACCAGCTTGCACAATACCCAAAGTTTCCTGCTCGGATCCTGGTGCAAAGCCCGCAACATCCATCAGGAAGACAGTGGGAATGTTGTAGAGATTACAGAAGCGCACAAACTTGGCGACCTTGCGCGAAGCATGAACATCAATATTACCGGAGTTGAAAGCGCTATTGTTGCAGACAAATCCAGCAACATGTCCACCCAGACGAGCAAAGGCGGTGATCACCTGTCGGGCTCGGGAAGGTTGGATTTCGAAATAGTCCCCGTGGTCTACAATTTGTTGTAGAAAAAGTCGCATATCCAGTGGGGTGTTGAAGCCCGTTACGGGGTTGGAAAAAGTTTTTTCGAGCAGAACTTCTTCCTCTTCCACCTTCTCATCGAGGGAACCAAAAGAGGTACTAAATGGGGCAAGTGAGTGATTGTTGTCAGGCAGATAGCTGAGCAGCCGCAAAGACAGTCGCAAGGCGTCCAGTTCGTCTGGGGCTTCCAGGTCAACGACTCCGCTCTGAGTATGTACCTTGGGGCCACCTAGATCATCTGGCGTGATGTCTTCGCCAAGAGCTTCACGTACAACGTTGGGGCCCGTGAGCCCAAAAAAAGTCTGCTGGGGTTGAATCAGAAAAGAACCTTGTCGGGGTAAGTAGGCGCCGCCACCTGCATTGTAACCGAACATCAGCATGATGGAGGGGACAATTCCGCTGATCCGACGCATGGCAGCGAAGGCTTCTGAGTAGCCATCTAGCCCACCCACACCAGCCGGCACAAATGCTCCTGCCGAGTCGTTCATGCCGATCAGCGGAATTCCATGCTCGGCAGCCATCAGAATTTGACGGGCAACCTTGGCACCGTTGGTGGCGTCCATCGAACCCGCACGGACAGTGAAGTCGTGACCGTAAAAGGCGACATCACGTCCCTGGATGTTAAGAATTCCTGTGACGATTGAAGCTCCATCGAGTTGAGGGCCCCAATTCTGAAAAGTGATGTGGGGTTCCTGTTCAGTCAGGACTCGGATACGCTCCCAGATTGTCATCCGATCTTTGCTGTGCTGTGTCCGAATCCGGTCTGGTCCACCTCCGCGACGAGGTAATTCGATCAACTCCTGGCCACGTTGTACCATCCGAGCATAGGTCGAGACGGAAGCATCAGACTCGGTTTGTTTTGTTGCAAAGGGGTTGTCCAGACGGTAGCGTTCCAAGGTCATTCTCCGGGCAGGAAAGCAAATGAAGGGTAGTTGTGAACCTGTGATTTCTACTGAGCCTTGTGCCTTAGGGCAAGCCAAAAGCCAGGCACTAGCTCTGGTTCCATCGGGCAAGTGTCAGGATCAGAACCAGGAATAGCAGGCAGTTGCCCCACGCTGCCAGAAAAGGTGGTAAGGCCCCTGCGTGACCGACTGCCAGAAAGATTTGGTTGAGAATCCAGGAGATGATGCCAAGGAACACAGCGATGGCCAGAGACTCAGCTGCCTTGCTCTGGCGATGATGAGTGGCTGCCAACAGGGCGCCCAAGGCAACCATCAGGAAAAGTTGGGCGGGGTAGGCCAGTTTCTGAAACAATTCAACCCAGTGGCTGGTTGTGTCCAAGCCTTCCCGTTGTCGTTGTTCAATATCTTGCCAGAGTTCCAACAATGGAAGATAGTGTGGATCTCTGCGGGGCTGAAAGGAGAGCAGTGGTAGGTCACTGGTGGATAATTGTCGCGATTCCTGTTCTTCCAATCGCATTCCCGAGTCATCGAATTGCCGTTCAGCAACAGCTTGTAGCTCCCAGCCCTCCGGTTTTCGTTGCGCTTTGTTGGCTTGCAAGGATTCCTGAAGTAGATGCCGGGGCTCTCGTAGCCAAGAGAAGCGAGCCAATTGCTCAACCTCACCGTCAGGTTGACGTGGACCAAAGTATACAATAGCTCGATCACCGTCTAGCTTCCACTGTGCCGGCAAACCGGTAGCCACTCCTGCATTACCCCAGTGTTTCTGCATCCAGGGCTGAGCGTAATTCTGCAATAAATAACCAGCGAGTGCTATACCACAGGCAGTAATCAGAAAGGGCCGAATTAACTGCCAGGAGCCAGCCCCAACCGCTCGCATGGCAATCACTTCTGAAGTTCGACTGAGTGTGCTGAACGCTGCAATGGTTGCGAGCAGTACGGTTACAGGTGTGGTCAATTCCAGCAACAAGGGTAGCAACAAGGCAGTCTGACGTAGGAATGCTAAAAAGCCGGACCAACTGTCAAAGGCTTGGTTGAGATCATTGACTAGATTGCCCAGTGAAGTGATGGCTACGAAAGCCAACAGGAAGAGAGCGAAAAAACGGAGGAACTCAAGGGCAAGGTATCGTGAAAGAATTGAAAACATGAAAGTGCAGCAGTTTTTGCCTACTCTAAGAGATTAATCATTGCAGATTGTCCTCAGCCAGCAGATCATCCTTGGTTGTTGGAACTGATCCTGAGAAGATAGACTTGCTTTCTTTAGAAATCCACGGTTTTTGGGAGTGCTCTTGTCAGAAGGCATAGTACTGGAAAAACTGGGGAAGATCAGCTAGTCTTCGTCTCTTCCAAGCTGATTCATAGGCAATCGGAAGGCCATTTGTATCTGGAAACGCCCTAAGGAAACGAGATGTCAAATTCAGTCCTGGTCTTTGAAGAAAATAAGGCAATACAAGGACTGATTGCCTCGACGATCAGTGATCAGGTCGAGCTTTGGCAGGAGAGTCGCCCTGATGCCTTCCTGCAGCTGGCAGATCGTTATTCCCCCAACCTGATCTTCATCAGCAACGCTGACCAGCAGCAAGACTACGCCCTTTGTCGGCAACTGCAGCAGCACTCGTCTCTGAGTCAGGTGCCCAAGGTGTTGCTGGTTAACGCCAGAGATGATGTCAACGAGTCTCTGCTGGAGCAATTTGGGCTTCAGGGGATGATTCGTAAGCCTTTTGAGGCAGCGACGTTGCAGGAACACATCCAGCGCTATCTGCCCAGTGTGGAACTGCAGAGCGAACCGATGGATTCTGCAGAAGAAGTCAATGTCTTTGATGATGAAATGCTTGGTCTGATTCAGGACAATGGCGAGTCGGTGGATGAGACGATGTTCGATGAAGATACCAGCTGGAGTGGCTCTGCAACAGGTGAACTGCCAGAAGAAGATGTGCTGGATGAAGATTCCTCAGTCAGCTTGCCCAATGTTTCTGATCAAGCTGCTGCTCCCAAGCAAATTCACCCTCCTGTGGTGGAAGAGGATTCTGTTCCGGATGTAGATTTTGCAGAGGACATTGCAGAGGAAGAAGATTTGAATGCGGACGAAACAGAGATCGTTCCGTCTGTGGCAGTAGCAGAAGATCTTGGTGCGGAAGAAATAGAAATAACGTTGTCCGCAGAGAATGATTCATCCGACGAAGATGAAGAGATTCAGTCGTTGGATGAACTACTCGGTGCAGAGGCTGCGATGGAAAAGCAGCCCGGTCTGGTTCAACACGATGATATGGTCCTGAATGCAAAGGAAGGACTGAGTTTGGTCGATCTTGAAGGTGAGATCATGGATTCCGAACAAAATGAGATTGAAGACACTCTGACAGACGAAGCTTCCACAGCAGAAGCTGAAACAGATACTGCTGCTGAAGAGAATCTGGAGCCAGAAGAGTCGGAGGGCCCCTTCGCCGATCTGGATTTAGCTCTTGATGAGGAAGAAGAACTTCTCGACGCTTCAGCAATGGACGCAGCAGAGGAGGCTACTGAAGAATCGGAAGATCCTGAAGAAGAGCCTGCCTTCACGGACTCAGATAGCGCTTTTGAGATTCCTCCTGCGGCAGAATGGTCTGAAGAGGAAGAACTGGCTACAGATGCTTCAGAAGAGCTTGAGTCCACAACAAACGATGGTGGATTTGAGATTCCACCGTTGGAGCTGGACGAAGAACAGGATCTAACAATGTTGGCAGAGGAGTGGGAAGAACCACTGTCTTCCGTGGAGGGAGATGATGATATGGAGATCCCACCACTAGAAATGAGTGAAGAAGAGGAAGACCTGCTGGTCGATGACTGGCAAGAAGCTGCTGACGTTTCTTCTGAGGAGCCTTCTGAAACAGAAGAGGTGGCACTTGCTCCGGACGAACTGGAGGAGGATGAAGACGATTTTGCTCTCTTCGAAGAGATCGATGAAGACGATTGGAAGGAAGCCGCTGTAGCCGCCAAAGCAGCAGTGGAAGCCACTCCAACAGTTGCACCTGCGGTGTCAACGCCTCCAGTCAAAGAGGCTTATCGTGGACCGATTATCACCTCATCGCAGGGGTTGGTAATGGACAATGTTGACATTCACCAAAACGATTTCGATGTTGATCTAGATATCTGGAGTCGAACTCCTGATGTGGATCAGGTTCTGCGCGACGATGTCACTCCCATTTCGCTAAATGAGAATGATTTTGATCCTGTACTGCCTGCCTTGTCAACGGTGGAAGTCATCCAGGGGCCCTTGCGTACTCGCTACACTCCGAATGTGCGTGAAATGGACTATTATCTGGCTGCTACCACTCTAGAAGATGAGGAACTAGCGGAAACACTGACCAACAATGATAGTGTGTTGCTCACAGAATCAGGAGAAGCGACGGGTGACGGAGGACTGGCCGCAGTAGTAGAAGACTTTGAGGCAACAGTAGCACTAGCTATCGGTGCTGATGATAAAGAATTGGAAGAGTTCCACCTCACCCTGGATGAAGACGATGAATTGGAGCCAGAGCCCGAAGAGGAAGAGTTTACCCTGGTTGAAGAAGAGCTTCCGGACTCCTCAGCAATAGATCCATCAGTAGAAGAAGAGGAAGATGACTTGTCAGCAGACGAAATAGAGCATCCGGACCTGTTTGCCGAATCAGACTTGCCTCTGCTTGATGAGACTGAAGAAACAGATGTAACAGAATCCGAGCCAGCACAGGAAGAAGTCATTAAAGACGAGACTCCGGTTGTTGAGAAGAAGAAGTGGCGACGTCAGGTCTTTGAGCAAGATCTTGAAGAGTTACAACCTCCTGCTCCAGTTGTCGAAGAGATTGCTCCTGAAGAAGAAATTGAGCTGCCGATTGTTGAGGACGAATTCTTAGCTGCTGCAGAGGTGGATTCTTCAGAAGAAGTTGATGAGGAGGATGAACTGGCAGCGGAGTCGATGCTCAGCGAGCTGGAAGGTCTTGATCAGGAGATGGCAGATTTGGAACAGCAAGAGGTTGAATTGACAGAAATACCGGAAGATGAAGCACTGGTGACCTTAGATGACGAGATGTCTGGCGACCCGATGGCTGAAGGTGAGCCCGAGGTTTTGGAAGAAGAGACGTTTGA
>WTIF01000412.1 GCA_011522845.1 Deltaproteobacteria bacterium | reverse complement strand
GTAAATGTTAGAGGGAGTGGGTAGGCTAGGAATTCTTCGGACGGCTAATATGCAACATGAAGGATTCTGCTGATTCCATGTGTTCGATCATCACCTGCCGAGCCCTCTGTGGGTTACGTTCTCGAAATGCCATTAGCAAAGCTTGATGGTAGTCAAAACCTTGTTGGCTGTGTTCAGAGCTGGCTTGTGGATCGGGGTTCAGTTCCTCATGAATGATGATCCGTGCCAGAAGGCTGAGGATAAACTTTGTAAAAAAAGCCAAGACAGGATTTGGACAGGCATCTGCCATCACCAAATGGAAATCTAATTCCTGAATGCGCTGTGCTCGATCATTATCCTCAAATCCGTGGAGAGAACAGTGGCCAACTGATTGTTCCAGCAATTGCAGGTCTTCTTCATCTAGATGCTCTGCGACACTCGCTGCTAGTTCAGGTTCCACGAGTTTGCGGACAGCATAGATATCCTCTAGGGACACGTTTCTTGAAAAAAAATAATTCCACAATAGTTCATTCGTTTTCTCAGCACTGACTCTCGCAACAGAGGCTCCGCCTCCAGGACCAGTTTTGATGTTGACGAGTCCTTGAACCTCCAGGGATTTCAGGGCCTCCCGCATTGTCCCCTTGCTGACTCGATAAGTCTTCAGAAAATCTTTTTCATCAGAGAGCCTTTCACCGGGAGGTAACTTTTTACTGATAATAGCTTCCTTGATTTGGTCAGCAACCAGATCGGATCTCTTGCGGATATTCTTTGGCACCTCTGCTGTCATGACAAAGGAACTCCTTTTTCAGCCAAATTCAGCAAAGCGTGAAGCAAGACGTTCGCTCCTTTTTCTAGCTGTTCCTGAGAGGAATACTCGGTGGGGTTATGGCTGACCCCTTTTTGACTTGGCACAAAAATCATTCCTGTGGGGACTTGACTTGCCAATAAACAGGCATCATGGAACGCCCCTGATGGCATCACAAGAGAGCTGCATTTCAGTTGATCACTCGCAGATTGAACACTTTCGACACACGAATCGGTGAAGACAACCGGTTCTTTGTGAAAAAGGACTTCGATTCTTTCCTGACAGCAATGTTCTGCCGCCTTCACTTTGATTTTCTTGTTTATTAAATTCTGCAAATTTTGGAGTGAATCTGCATTGGGATGACGCAAATCAATCCCGAAAGAAATTTTATCTGGGATTGTGGTCCTCGAATTTGGCTCCAGTTTGAAGGCTCCAACTGTAAAGACCCCCTTTCCCTCTTCGACAACAAGATCTCGGCAAGCATTGATAACATCAATCGCACAAACCAAGGCGTCTTTTCGTAATCTCATTGGAACGGTTCCTGAGTGGCCAGCCTCACCAACAATTTCAGCATTCATTGCGATTTGACCCTGTGCTCCAGAGACTACGCCAATTTGAATCTTTTCATTCTCAAGTACAGGCCCTTGCTCAATATGAGCCTCCAAATACGCTGAAATATTTAACTCGAGTGGACGGCCCAGATATCCAATTTTCTTAAGTTCCTCACCAAATACCTTCCCGTTTAGTCCAACGCAGTCCAATGCTGATTGTAGGTTTTGCTTACCCACAAAAACTGCCGATCCCATAGCTGGGCAATAACATGCTTCCTCCTCATTGGTCCAGGCTACTAAGCCAATTCCATAGGGCAATCGGATATCTTCTTCAGCAAGAGTTCTTAGGACTTCCAAGCCAGCCATCACGCCAAAAGCACCGTCAAATCGGCCACCATGTATTTGTGTGTCTAGATGGCTTCCTGTCAGGATTACTGGCGATTCTGGTTGCTGCCCATGACGGACAAAAAACATGTTACCCACTTCATCAATGTGGAAATCCTCAACTAGAGGAGTTGCCCACGATCTGAGTAAATCGCGACCAAGCCGATCCTCTTCACTGACTGCCACCCGGGAGACCCCTCCTTCTGGAGTCGCTCCAATTTTTGCCATTTCCATCAAGCTATCCCAGAGTCGGGCTCCATTGATTTTGAGCATTCTATTCTAGTCCAGAAGTGGGGAAAGTAAGTAAAGGTGTGCGAGTTCAGAAGCAGTACGAATTGCATCAAGATGCGTCCGTTCATGACCATGACTTCCATCCAATCCGATCGCAATCAGAGCAGTTCGAACGTCAAATCCTGCTTCCACTGCAGCAGCGAGGTCAGACCGATAGTGTTTGAATAGATCTCGCTGATGAGACAGTTGGTTCTCTTTGCAAATTCGGTCCAGATGTAAGACAAGTCTTCGATCAAATGGCCCCGTTTTGTCCCCCATCGCCAGGGTTACTCCGAACTCTCTAGAATGCTGAGTGCCAGCCTGAACTCCATTGTCAATTGTAACCAGTTCCCAAACGTCCGGGGAGAGGACCGCAGAGCCTCCATCTCCAATTTCTTCCCGCACTGTCAGAATCAAATACGTGGTACAAGGAAGTTGATGACCCGCCTCGTGAAGCAACCTTAGTGCGTTCAATAGGGCCGCCACACCAGCTTTATCATCCAAATGCCTTGAGAAGATGAACCCATTTTCTAAAACTTCGGTACCTGTATCAATAGAAACGAAATCACCTGGTTGAACACCCAGCTTTTCCAATTCCTGAAAACTATTACAGTACTCATCGATTCGTAGCTCTACTTGTTCCCAGTTGACAGGTTGCTGATCGACTTTTTCATTATAGGCATGGCCTGAAGCCAAGAGTGGTAAGATCGTCCCTCGATATTCATGTTCATCTGTGTGGAGGGTCACTCTGGCACCCTCTGCGAAGCGGCTGGACCAAGTTCCCACAGGAGCCAACGCACATCGGCCATTGTCTTTGAGATGCCGCACCATCGCTCCAAGCGTATCAAGGTGGGCTGTCAAAGCACGTGCTCGACTTGATTCTTTACCCGGTAGCTTGAGCTTGATTGCCCCTCGACGTGTTAGCTCAGGTTCAAAGCCCCATGATTGAAGTAGTTCCACCGTCCAGCCAACAATTTGCTCTGTTCGTCCGCTGGGGCTGGGGATACTGGTCAGGCTTCTGAGGGTCTCAACGAGGAAAGTATTTGAATCCTTCACGCTGCTTCACTCAGTGGATAGTGGCAAGCACACTCATGCCCTCCGATAGAGCCTCGAACTTCTCTCAAATTTGGAACCCGTGAACATTGCTGATTAGCTTTCGGGCAGCGATTACGGAACGTACAACCTCCCTGATTTTCCAGATCAGCCTTCTCTTCGCTTTTCAATTCCAAAGATTTTCCAGGCACGGGAACACTTTTGATCAGCAAATCTGTGTAGGGATGTCTGCGATGCTCAAAAAGCTGGCGGGTTGGACCACTTTCAACAATCGAACCGGCGTACATGACCAAGACATTTGGACAAAGCTGTTCCACGACGGCCAAATCATGACTGATGAAAACGTAGGTAACTCCCAACTCTTTTCGCATCTCTTCGAGCAACAAGAGAATTTGTGCTTGGACTGAAACATCCAACGCAGAGACTGGTTCATCAAGCAACAAGAGTTTTGGCTTAGAAATCAGAGCTCGAGCGATACTGATTCTTTGTGCCTGTCCCCCCGAAAATTCATGAGGATATCGTTCAAGCGTTGCCGAAGGGAGTTGCACCTGCTCCAAAACTTCTTCCATTCGCTGCGTTCGCTGCTCTGCCCTGAAGTCTGTCAACCGTTGAAGTTGCAGTTCCAGGATTTCTCGGATGCGTTGTCTCGGATTCAAGGACGCTGAAGGGTCCTGAAAAACCATTTGTACAGATTGTCTTAACAAAATAGCGTCTTCTTTTAACCACTGGCCCAACGTTTTTCCTGCAAAGCGGACCTCTCCAGAAGTGGGCAACTCTAGGCCAACTGCCATGCGAGCCATTGTTGACTTACCACAACCTGACTCTCCCACGATTCCCAAGGCAGCTCCTTGCTCCACCTGCCAAGTCACTTCGTTAACCGCCCGAAACGCATTTGACGGTTTTCCAAACCAGTTCTTGTTTAGGTCAAACTCTTTCGTAACGTGATCAAATTGCAAAAGAGGCTCAGGCATTTGACTCCTGTTTGAGAACACAACGTACTTGCCTTTCTGAGGATAGCTGGAGCAAATTGATCGGTTGCTGGCATTTTGCAGACGCCACTTTGCATCGATCAACAAACCCACATCCTAAAGGGTACGCACCTGGGGGGGGAGGTGTCCCAGGTATGCCGCCCAAAACCTTCTCCTTTGCTCCCAGTCGGGGTGTACACGCTAACAAAGCTTGTGTATATGGATGCTCAGGAGATTCTAAAAGTGATTTTGTTTCTCCAAACTCAACGATTTGACCTGCGTACATCACTGCAACTTTTTCACATATTGTTGAGACAACTCCCAAATCATGGGTAATGAACAGGACTGACAAACCTGTTTTTTGTCCGGTTTGGCTATCCGCTAGAGTGGTTTGTCTCAAATCATTGAGTAATGAAAGGATTTCAGCCTGAATGGTTACATCCAAAGCGGTGGTCGGCTCATCTGCAATCAAAACTTCAGGACGATTAGCCAAGGCAATTGCGATACAAACTCGTTGACGCATTCCACCAGAAAGCTGATGGGGATAGGCCTTCATCCTATTCTCGGGAAAAGGAATTCTTACTTTGGACAACAGGCTCAAAGCCTCTGCATAACCCTCTCCTGAAGAAAGTGACTGATGTCTTCGAATCACCTGAATCAACTGCTCACCAATCGTCAACACTGGATTTAGCGTTGCGAGAGGATCCTGAAAGATATAGGAGACTCGTTTCCCTCTGATATCCTGGAGTAGTCTGAGAGGAAGACGCAGAATATCCTGCCCATCCAGCTTTACAGTGCCTGAAGAAATTTGAAGAGGAGGAGACGCAGCGAGGGCTGCAAGAGATAATGCGGTCACAGACTTTCCACAACCCGACTCACCAACGAGCCCCAGACATTCTCCAGGCCTTAATTCAAAATCGACATTCCTTACAAGGGGCTTGGCGTACCCTTGTTGAAATAATTCTGTTGTAAGGTTATGGACAACCAGCTTCCCCGTTAATCCTACCTGACCTGAGCTCAGTTCAGTACTAAGGACTTGTGTCCTTGGTTGTGGACTGCGTAAAGCCCCTCCCCGCAAGCGTGGATCTAGTACATCTCTGACTCCATCTCCGAGCAGGTTTAAGGAGATAACCAAGATCAGGATTACTAACCCAGGAAGCGTAGAAACGTGCGGGGCTGTAAAGAGAAGCTTTCTTCCTTCACCCAACATCGACCCAAGATCTGCGGTCGGAGGCTGAGCACCCAAGCCTAAGAAACTCAACCCTGCAGTTTCAAGAATCATCCACCCAGCCGTGGTTGAAATCGTGACTACAATCACAGGCAAGATGTTGGGCAGCAGTTCACGACTAAGCACATCAAAGTGACTCGCTCCACCAAGTCTTGCTGCCAAGATAAATTCTCGTTTTACCAAAGAGATCGTAGCTCCTCGAACCGTTCTTGCGAAGAAGGGGACATTTACTATTGCAATGGCAAAGAGAGCATTCAGGAGCCCAGGGCCAAAGGCAGCCACAATCGCCAGCGCCAGCAACATGTATGGGAATGCCATTAAAGTATCCACCCCCCTCATCAGTCCGCTATCAATCCAGCCCTGAAAATATCCAGAGACTAGGCCTATCAAACTGCCAACCAATGCTGCAGCAAGAGTCGCAACAAACCCTACCACCAGGCTCACTCGAGTACCCCAAAGCAGCCTTGAAAGAAGATCTCTTCCTAGCTCATCTGTTCCAAGCCAATGATTTGAAGATAAGGGAGTTTTGAGACGATTCGCGAGATCTGTGACATCTGGATCTGGCAGGGGGAGCCAGGGGGTCATCAGACAGAGCGCAAAAATGAATCCTAGCATCAGTAGGCCTACTGTACTCAATCGATTACGATTCAGTCTCTGCCAGAATTCTAGCGCTGGAGTGGTTTTTTCAACCATGGCTATGCTGGATTCGCGGATCTAAAGCATGCTGAATCAAGTCAGCCAATAAGTTGAAGAGTACGTAAATTGTGGCCACCATCATTACCCCTCCCTGAACAAGGAGGATGTCCCGTGTGGAGATTGCATTGACTAGCATCCTGCCGATGCCTGGCCACTGGAAGACCGTTTCTATGTAGACAGCACCCCCTAAAACGAATCCGGCCTGCAAGCCCAGAACTGGAATCAAGCCAACAAGCGCATTCCGAAAAGCATGTTTAATCACCACTGCGGTTTCTCGCTCTCCTTTTGCCCGCGCAGTGCGGACGTAGTCCTGACGAAGCTGCTCCAACATGCTCGTGCGGGTTAGTCTTGCAATGACGCTTGAGGCCACTAATCCAAGAGTTACCGCAGGCATCAACAGGTGGACCAGCAAATCACCCAGACTCTCATCTCCGTAGGGCGTGTACATTCCACTTGCAGGCAACCAACCCAATTGTACTGTGAACAGGGAAACTGCCATTAGTCCTAACCAGAAGGAAGGTGCGGATATCCCAATCAATGTAAAAAGAGTCAGTCCCTGATCAACCCATGTGTATTGTTTGACCGCAGCTAGTAATCCAGAGATTAGTCCAAGAAAAACACAGACACACAGCGCCGACCCTGCCAAAAGAAGGGTCGGCCCCATACGTTCCAACAATTCATCCAACACTGGACGATTCAACGCATAGCTTCGTCCAAAATCACCCGAGAGAAGATTACCAGCCCAAGTGAAGTATTGCACAATCAACGGCCGATCCAACCCCAATTCAGCTCTGAGTTTCGTAGCATTCTCTGGAGTCGCAAATGCCCCAAGAATTGCTGTTGCAGGATCTCCAGGAATTAGGGCCATGATCAGAAACACGACTACGGAAATCCCGACCAGTACCGGTATGGTCAACAGCAGTCTGTGAATTGTATAGCGAAACATTATTGAGAATTAACTTCGGAGAGAGAAGTGAGGGTCACACCTTAAATGCAACCCCCAGCTTCTTTCAGTTCTTGCTAACTTTGTGCAGGAGCAAGAGGAAGGATGGCTCCAAGCGGAAGTTTTGCACATTGCTTCCGGTTACAGCATTTTGCTTCCAATTCGCCACGAAGACCCATGGAGCATCTTCGTGCACGATACGCTGCATCTCCTTGTAGAGCGCAGCACGAACAGTCTGGCTGGTGCTTACTCGGGCCTGTTCTAAGAGTTCGTCTACCTGAGGATTGGAGTAGTAACCCGAGTTAAATCCACCTTGATCTGGCCAAGCAGAAGTGCGCAAGGCTAGGAACGGAAGAGTGTCTGGATCATTAGTCATCCAGGCCATCTCAGCCATGTCCGCCTTGCCTTCCAAACCTGGGTTGACCTTGCCCAAGAAGGTATTCCACTCGTAGGTTTCAATCTTGACGTTCAAACCAATCGCCTTGAGATCTGCTTGAATAGCAGTTCCCATGGGGACAGGATCTAACATTCCAGATCCGCCTTCAGTCACATAGAAGGTCAACGTTGCGCCCTCTGCACCGGCTGCTTTCACTAACTCGCGTGCTTTAGCTGGATCGTAAGGATAGGGTTGCAGGGCATCATTGTATGCCCAGGAGAACGCAGCAGGGGTTGGCCCGCTTGCCACCGTGGCAGTATTCTGAAGGACATTTTCAACTAATGCCTGCTTGTTGATGGCATAGTTCAAAGCTTGCCGAACTCGTTTATCTTGTAGAGGTCCCTCTTTCAAATTCAGAATCAGAAACCAAAGGTGTGGTCCTGCCTGCTCATGTAGGGCATAGCTGCTGTTGGAAGAGAAAGTTGCTACGTTATCAGGTGGAACTTCGACCATCATATCAATTCCACCAGAGAGCATTTCTGCGACCCGGGTATTTGCATCAGTAATTGGTCTGAACACCACAGACTTCAATCCGGCCTGCCCATCCCAGTAGCTACCATTCTGATCCAGAATAACATGCTGATTACTCTTCCATTCCCTAAATTGGTAGGGCCCAGTTCCAGCTGGATTTCGACCGACATCCTTGCCGTGTTTTTTGACGGCTTCCGGGGAAATGATCAGCCCGGTTGGGTAGGCCAGATTTGATAGTAGTGGAGCATAGGGATCGTCCATTCGGAAACGCACTGTGTATTCGTCTACAACCGTTGTTTCCTTGATTGCTGAGAAGAAGAACGATAAGGGAAATGGCCCAGTCTCAGCGTAGGGGTGATCTTTGACCAGCATACGATCAAAGTTGAACTTAACCGCTTCAGCGTTGAAGGGGCTACCATCGTGAAATTTAATTCCTTGGCGCAGTGAGAATGTGTAGACTTTTCCATCATCACTGATTGTCCAGGACTCAGCCAGGCCGGGTTCGACCTCAAGTGTTCCGCTTCGATAACGGACCAACCCATCATAAAGATTCATCAGGATTCGGAAATCATTGACCGCTGTCACTGTCGCAGGATCCATTGACTTTGGTTCAGCAATTTGAGCAACGACCAGTACATCTTTTGGGGTTGCAGCTTGGGCACTCAACCCGAAGCTAAATATGACGAAGCTGGCCAAGAGCCACATTCGCATCATTTTCTTCAGCATGATCTTCTCCAAAGAGAGTAAGGAAAAGTTGCCTGAAAATAGCAACGCATCGAATTTATCCTGATAAATTCGATGCTGTCAATAATTTATCATGATAAATTACCTGAAATTGTAAAAAAGGACCCACAATGACCTATTCCATTGTTCTTCGAGATCCTGAAAAAAATCATTTTGGGATAGCTGTTGCGACCAAGCACCTAGCCGTTGGAGCTAGGGTTCCTTTTCTTGAAGCCGGATTCGGAGCAGTAGCGACTCAATCTACTACTAATCCATACCTCGGATTAAAAGGGTTGGCTTCTTTGAGGTCAGGGGAGCCGATTGAATCAGCTCTCAGAAGTGCCTTGGCTGGTGACGATGATCCAGAATCTAGGCAACTTCACGGATTGGATAAATCTGGAAATTTTTGGGCTTGGACTGGCACAAACGCTCAGAATTGGGCTGGGCACATAGGTGCAAAAAATGTCAGCGTAGCTGGAAATTTTCTTGCTGGACCCGCAGTTTTACAAGCGTGTATGGAGTCACTGCAATCATCAACTGATCGATCACTTGAATCCCGACTTCTTCAGGCATTATTTGCAGGAGAAGAAGCCGGAGGTGATAAACGTGGCAGGCAATCAGCAGCCTTGTTGACCATTCGAGAGCAGCCCTTTCCTTGGTGTAATCTCAGGGTTGATGATCACCCAGACCCATTGATGGAATTGACGCGACTACTCAAGGAATTCAAGGAACCATACTACCAGGAGTTTATAAGGGAGATTCCAAACAAATAAAAAAATTGATTTACAATTTTGAAAGCCTCTCCAGCAGCAAATCAAAGAAGGCCTCTGCATCGATTTTATTCATCACAGTCGCATTCGGTTTGCGTTTTGTTACCCCCCACCAGTCAAGAACGGTCATTCCCATTGTCAGATCTGATTGCGTTTCCACGATCAAATTAACAAATTTCCCTTCGAACAATTCTGGCTTCAGCAAATAAGCAATCACGGTTGGATCATGTAACGGCCCTCCTGTTGAGCCATATTTTTTCACATCATATCTTTCGAAGAAACTCAGCATCCCTGAAGTGGCATCCCCAACTGGAGTTCCCAACTCGCTGAGGCTTTGAATCCAGGTTTTTGGCATCAGTGCCTGGTGTGTGACATCCAATGGCATCACAGTCAGTGGACGACCGC
>WTIF01000054.1 GCA_011522845.1 Deltaproteobacteria bacterium | reverse complement strand
AAATCATCCTCCGTTGGTAAGGCAAGCTCATTCAGATCGAAACCCAGCAGACCACTGTATTCATCGGGCGACGTATGCCAGGGCATACAACAAAAGCCAAGATCCGCTAGGGGGTGTCCTAACGTAGAAAGTTCCCAATCAAGGATTGCCGAAACTTTGGCTTCAGTCGGGTGAAACAGAAGGTTCCCCAGACGGAAATCTCCATGACAAAGCGAAACCGCGCCATCATCTGCTGGTAGATTTTCCAACAGCCAATCGTATAGATCTTCGATCGGTTGAATGGGTCTGGATGGTGAGTTCTGATACTGCCTTCCCCAACGAGATATTTGCCGTTCAAAGTAGTTACCTGGTTTTCCATAATCAGCCAGTCCGACCTCTTCAGGCCGAATTGAATGCAGACTTGCAAGAGTCTCGGCAACAGCCATCCAAATCGGAGTACGTTCCTCCGCGGGCAACTCCACTAATGAAGTCTCCGTGAACACACGGCCCTCTACTCGCTGCATCAGGTAAAAGGGTGTCCCCAGCAAATCTGGCTCAGCACAATACAAAACAGGTTCAGGTACCGGAACAATCGTTGGGTGAAGCGCCTCGAGCACTCTGTATTCACGGTCAACCGCATGGGCGCCCTTCAAGATTGGACCATTCGGTTGCTTTCTCAGTACAAGATTTTGCTCACCCCAATTCAAGAAATAGGTTGGATTTGACTGACCTCCACTGACTCGGCTCAACTGAAATATTCCGCAATCAGCCCCAAGCCTTGAAGTTAAAATGCGACCAAGCGATTCCTCATTAAAATCCAATTCACCATTCACTTCGGCCTTCATCACTCTCCAACCTCCCAATGCCAGAAATCCTTGCCTTCTTTCTCCAGGTAGCGATTCAACACCATTTTATGCACTTCATCCGCTCCATCCACCAATCTGGCCTGCCTGGCATAGCGATAAATCCACTCAAGAATAGTGTCTTTGGAGTAGCCCCGCGCTCCATTGATTTGAATGGCAACATCTGCTGCCTTGGATAACAGATTGGCCACCTGAATCTTGGCCATGGAGACCTCTCTCTGCGCAAAGCCACCGCGGTCAATTTCCCAAGCAGCTTTCATGACCAGCATTCGGCCTACCTCGATCTGCATCGCAAGATCACCCAGCATCATTTGGACGCTCTCTCGCTCAGCCAATCGCATTCCGAATCCTTCTCGGCGGACTGCATATTCACTGGCAATTTCGACGCACCGTTTAGCTAGCCCAAGCCAGCGCATACAGTGAGTGATCCTTGCAGGACCCAACGGAGTCTGGGTGACTTTCAGGCCACGCCCTTCCTCCAAAAGAATATTCTCCTTGGGAATTCGAAGGCCATTGAATTTCAATTCACAATGGCCACCGTGCTCTTCAGGTCCCATAATCGGAATACGGCGAATAATTTCCCAACCTGGATCATCACGATGAAATAAAAAAGCAGTGTGCCCTCGGCGAGTATCATCAGAGGTGCGTGCGATCAAAATGAAATGGGCTGCCCCTTCAGCACCTGTAATAAACCACTTAGTTCCTTCTATCACGTAATCATCACCATTTCTTCTGGCCCATGTTTGCATCATCCCTGGATCGGAACCTGAACCTGGAGCAGGCTCCGTCATCGCAAACGCTGAGCGCACCGCTCCATCTGCAATCGGAGCTAACCAGCGAGCTTTCTGCCCAGCAGTCCCCAGTTTTTCCAGCACCATCATGTTGCCATCATCTGGTGCCGCAGAGTTGAAGACTACCGGTCCAAAAATGGACCTATTCATTGCTTCGTAACAAACCGCCATTCCAACTTTGGTGAGACCCAGCCCTCCTGCTTCTGGGGAAAGTTGCAGACACCATAGTCCCTCTTGGCGAGCCTTTTGTCTCAATGTTTGAAGTGCCTCATCCCCAATATTTTCATGCGGGTCCCAGGCAGAGCGATCTGCTTCGACGGGTAAGACATCTTGATCGACAAATCTAGCGATTCGATCACGCAATACGGCTATTTCTGGTGAGATCGTAAAATCCAAGTCAATCCTATAGGTTGGAAACGAGGTGACCTCCATCTACCACCAGCACTGATCCGGTCATGTAGGCAGAGGCATCTGAAGCAAGAAGAAGAAGTGGTGCATCCAGATCAGAGAGTTGACCCAATCGACGCTGAGGGATTCGGCGGATTAGGGCTTGACCAGCATCACTTTCCAGAAAGGCTTTGTTGAAAGGAGTTTCAATGTACCCTGGGCAGAGTGCATTAACTCGGATCTGATACCGTGCCCACTCCAAAGCCAGAGCCTTGGTCAGTTGGACTATCCCCGCCTTTGAAGCTGCATAAGCGGAGACCTGACCAGCTACCCGGAGACCGAGGATGGAAGCAATATTGATGAT
>WTIF01000341.1 GCA_011522845.1 Deltaproteobacteria bacterium | reverse complement strand
AACCATAAAGAGGTTGCAGGCCTCTATGGTAACGAACACGGAGCGGCTCACTGAGCCATAGCTTACTCTCAAAACAGGAGATATTGATGGCTTCCACAACAATTGGGGGAACCGTAACAGATAGCTCGCGTAATCGTCCTTTTCGTGAAGAAATTGACGAGCACAAGGGGCACCCCGGCATTCGGGCAACCACCTTCAATTATGCCCAGATCAACGATGATATGGTGGAGATGCTGGAAAAGCCGCATCCCTCCTACTTTCTACTTGTATTGGGTTTTCTCTCTGCCCTGCTACTTGGTGCGGTCAGTTTAGCGATACAAGTCGATGTTGGGATTGGGAATAGTGGAATCAGCCATCCCATCGCCTGGGGTTTCTACATCACTGACTTCGTTTTCTGGATCGGTATCGGCCACGCAGGAACACTGATCTCTGCTGTCTTCTACTTGACCCGAGCACCTTGGAGGACTGCAATTTATCGTAGTGCCGAGGCAATGACTGTCTTCGCCGTAATGACGGCAGGGCTGTTCCCACTCCTGCATACTGGTCGCCCTTGGTTAGCCTACTGGTTGATCCCTTACCCGAATGAGCGCTACCTCTGGGTAAACTTCAAATCTCCTTTGGCCTGGGACGTTTTCGCAGTTACGACCTACATGTCGGTTTCCATCATGTTCTTCTTGCTGGGACTAGTTCCTGACATGGCGATCATGCGTGATGAAGCGAAACGTAGAGGTAAGATCCTTCAGGCTAAAATCTATGCTGTCTTTGCGATGAGTTGGCGAGGGACGAATCACCAGTGGGTCCACTTCATGCGGGGCTACCTAATATTTGCAGCTCTGGCGACCCCCTTGGTTTTCTCAGTCCACTCGATCGTCTCCTGGGACTTTGCGATGGCGTCGATTCCTGGCTGGCACACCACAATCTTTGCACCTTACTTTGTTGCAGGAGCAATCTTCTCCGGATTGGCAATGGTGATGACTGTGCTGATTCCAGTAAGGGTGGTTTTCCGCCTAGAAGACTATATCAGCTATCACGTGGTCAATAAGGTTTGCCAGGTGATCCTGTTTACCTCGATGATCGTTGGGTATGCTTACGCAACCGAGTTCTTCATTGCTTGGTACAGTGGCAGCCCTTATGAACGTGCCGTCTTCTACTTCCGACCATTTGGACACATGGCTACTTGGTCACTCACCGGTGATCAACCCGTATCTTTCCCACTGCTAGCCTTCTACTTGATGGTCTTCTGTAACGTCATCGCTCCCATTCCTCTGTGGCGCAAAAAAGTCCGCAACAACCTAGTTGCTGTTTGGATCATCTGCGGCTTGATCAACGTAGGCATGTGGTTTGAGCGATTCAATATCGTTGGCAGCTCGCTACAGCGTGATTTTCATCCTTACAACTGGGGAGAGTACTGGCCAACCTTGGTGGAAGTCGGTATCACAATTGGTAGCTTCGGCTTCTTCTTCACGCTATTTAGTCTATTCGTAAAAGCTTTACCACCGATGGCAATCATGGAATTGAAAGAGGCAGCTGAGCCTCCAATGAGAAAAGGACATCATGAGCACTAAGTTCTCAGGGGTCTGGGGGACTTTTGAGTACCTGGACGACACCACAGAAGCGATTGAAGAATTGAGAAAAAAAGGCGTTGAACCAACCGTACTTTCACCTTGTCCTCGGCATGAAATCGATCATGCGTTGGGTGAACCGCAGAGTCCCGTTCCGTTTATCTCTCTCTTTTTTGGGGCGATAGGCTGCCTGATTGGCTACAGTCTTCCGGCTTGGACCGCTTCGGATTGGGTTCTTCCCGTAGGGGGAAAGCCAATAGTGGCAATCACACCTTTCACTGTCATCGGATTTGAGATGACGATTCTGCATGCTGCCATTTTTACACTGCTTGGGCTGACGATTTTGATCATTATCGACTCACTCAAAAATCCAATTCCCAAAGCAGCACGAGAATATTTACGCTTCCAGCGAGACCGATTCGGTATTGTTGTGCGTTGTGAAGCTTCGCAATACCAGCTCTACGAAGATTTATTGAAAAAATATCAAGCAGAGGAGGTTTATGTTGAGAAAGGCTAAAGCGCGCCTGATTACTACAGCCTTTGCGATGCTAGCTCTAGGTGGAGTAGTCCTGGCTGTCGACAACTATCCCTATTTTGATCCGAAGGACACGGGTTATGGAATCACCAATGATGATAAGCCGTGGTTTGATGGGAAGGACTACCCTTTCTACCGAGATATGTACGATGGGAAGAGCCTAAAGCCCATGGAAGAGGGAAGCTACGAACAGTTTCCACAAGATTCAGTGCCCGTTAAAGTTTCCTTGAACAAGATTCAGCGCATTTACGATCCGTTCATTCCTGCAATTGCGGGGGATGGTGCAGGAAAAGCAGGGCATCCACGAGAATACTATCCAAGGAATCCTGGCCAACCTACAGCAACGTCTATTGCTAGAGGACAAGTCCTCTATGACACCTACTGTGCGGCATGTCATGGTACAGACGGATTGGCCAAAACCGTTGTAGTTGAAAAAGGTGTTCCTGCGCCCGCGATTGATCAAATGGTGAAGAATCCCGAGTGGGGCCCACATCTTTACAACAAAATCAAATACGGCAGTTTCTTTCAGGAACCTCGTGGCTACATGCCTGCCTATGGAGCCCAGACTTCAGTGCAAGACCGCTGGGATATGGTCAATTACATGATGAGCGATTCGTTTGGAAAAGGAGCCATGGTGCAATGAAAGAGATTATCGAACACTCTCAGATTGAACTACCCAAGAGTTTGAAGACCGTACTCTGGGCTTTCGTGTTACTCGGTGCAGGCATGTTCGTGATTGGCTTAGCAACCGGTAATGAAGAAGGAATTACTCGTACTTGGCAAACTCTGCTGATCAATGTGATGTTTTGGGGAGGTATTGCCCAAGCTGGTGTGATTCTCTCAGTAATTTGGCAGATCACTGACGCCAAATGGGGACGTCCATTCAAACGTCTTGCAGAAGCCTGTGCTGCTTTTCTACCTGTAGCCTTCGTAATGTTTATTTTGGTGTTCTTCGGAAGCACTGTTCTTTACGAATGGACACACACTCCATTTATGCACCATGGCGTAGCTGTCAAAGCTGGTTGGTTAAATATTGAATTCTTCATTATCCGCAATATTTTCTGGCTGCTGTTGCTCTATGGAATCTCATATTGGTTCGTTGTGACATCGATCAAGCCAGATTTGGGACTTGCCCGACGGATCATGGGCTCTCGCTGGGGTGGAGCACTGGCTGACAGATTATTGGATGGATACGGAGATCAGGAAGACGAAGTCACTCGACTGAACCAACTATCCTCGCGCATTGCACCTGCACTGGCTTTACTCTACGCAATCGGTGGTTCGTTTTTGGTTTGGGATTTTGTGATGACACTTGATCAAGAATGGTTCAGCACACTTTTTGGTGTATTCTTCTTGATTGGGAATTTACAAGCAACAATGGGCATTCTGATCGCCATTGCTGTGACCGTTCGGAATCATTCAAAAGTCCTTGCAGAATACATCACAATCAACAGATTGCATGATCTGACAAAATTGGTCTTTGCGTTCTCGTTGCTTTGGACGTACATGGCCTTTTCACAATACATTGTGATTTGGTATGCAGATCTTCCGGAGGAAACGCCATACTTGGTCATCCGATCCCAAACAGAGCCTTGGTCAACTCTATTTTTGATTCTGTTCTTATGGCTCTTTGTGTCAGTTTTCTTGGGATTGATGCCTAAAACTTTGTGTCGCACTCCCAATTACATCAGATTCATGGGAATCTACGTTGCAATTGGGCAATGGTTGGCTGTCTACATGATGGTCGTTCCGTCATTGCAACACTTCGGTCACTACCACATTCTACTTGGATTCCATGAGTTACTAATCACTCTGGGCTTCGGTGGAGCTTTCTTTCTTTGCTACGTTGCTTTCTTGGAGCAGGTACCACTGCTGCCCATTTCAGACAAGCATCTATGTAAATCTTGGCACGGCCACTGATTCAACGAAAAAAGGCTTTCAGGGTTCATCTGGAAGCCTACCCTCACTTTTCTTTCTCCTTAGTTGAAATTCCGAGTAGCTGCAGCAATCCATGATCATCCCGGAGTGTCTGGGTGAACTCAAATCGTAGCAGAAAGCTTTTGGGATCCTTCACGTGCTGGTGTGTACTAATCACCCGACCACTCAAAGACGAATACCAATCCTTTTCAATATCCGGATCTGCATCTGGGAACTGCTGCAGGCTCAATGAACCATGTGCGCCCTTGACCACAGGGCGATGGTAGCGAAATGTTGCTCGTTCCAAGTTGATCTGCTGGAGAGCAACAACCCGTGCTTCCTCGCCCAACCTTGCAACAGCTCGAGGACAACGGTCCTCCATCTCACGCCTTGCGGTTTTCCAGAGTTTCTCAAGCGCTTTATCTGGCAAGCCAAGTCGATGACCAACCTCATAAAAGAAATTTATTTCACTGGGAAGTAGACGGCCATCTACAATCATGATTCCGGCCAGTAGCTTCAGTATCTCAAACGCCAGTTCCCCATCCAACTGAATTGAATGGACTCGAACTTTCCTTTCTAACCTAGCAATCGAAAGTAGTTTCTCCTTGAGTTCCTGGCTCTCAACCAACTCCATTGCCTTCTGCAGGTAGGGAAGTTCTGTATCATCTACTTTACCGTCAATCGTAATGATCCCAACCATTACTTCTGCCAGCCAGTTCCTCTGCTTTGAGTCCAAATCTTGGACTACGGCAAAATTCATTGTTTACTCCAAAAATCATCTGATTTCGTACTTCTAGTTCCCCTGAATTTGTTGCAAGGGATATAACACGTCGGCCAAGTACATTCAGTATTTCTGACACGTGGGTGATGATGGTTCATCTTAGCTCCGCCAGTTCATGCTCTTCCCGGAAATTAAAGAAAACATGCGCGGCACCTTTGAAAGAAAATTGCACCTGACATAAATTGACCAACTTGCTCATCAGCTAACCGCACAGTATCTTTCAAAAGTTCTATCACTCCATTACTTCCATAAATTGACCTAGGACCATCCAAGATCAAAACTTCATTTCATTGCCCTGTTTGTAACTCACTCATGATCCACAAGCAAACCTCTCTCAACCACATTCACTTCAGCGGAATTTGTGGCACCGCCATGGGTTCTCTCGCAGTGCTACTCAAAAAACGTGGATACCACATCACTGGCTCAGACCAAAATGTTTACCCACCGATGAGTGATTTCCTAAGGGAGCATAGTATTCAAGTGCGTGAAGGCTTTTTTCTAGCGAATCTGGAGCCACAACCAGACTTGGTTGTCTTGGGCAATGCGCTCTCGCGTGGTAACCCAGAAGTTGAAGCGGCCTTGGCACAACGTATTCCTTATATTTCAATGGCAGAATTGCTGAAGGAATTCTTCATTCGTGGTCGAACTTCTTTGGTCGTTACTGGCACACATGGCAAAACCACTACAACTTCACTACTCGCTTGGACTTTTGCCAACGCTGGTATGAATCCAGGATTTCTGATTGGTGGAATTGCTGAAAATTTGAAGACTAGTTGTGCCGATGGCAGCGGAGACTTCTTTATCACCGAAGGAGATGAATACGACACAGCCTTTTTTGATAAACGCTCCAAATTTTTCCACTACCTGCCTGATCAGTTGGTACTTAACAACTTGGAATTTGATCATGCTGATATTTTTGCGTCCCTTGAACAAATACAGCAAAGCTTCCGCTGGCTTCTACGTCTGGTTCCAGGTAATGGACTCGTGGTTGCGAACGGTGACGATGACAACCTCAAACCCGTGCTGGAACAAATTTACAGTCCCTTGTTAACATTTGGGCTAGGACCAGACTGTAATGTCCGCATTGAGGATATTCAAATCTGTGAAACAGGTTCTCAGTTTCGGCTAGAAGGCGCAGGCCAGAATTCTCAACAAATCTGGAACTTGCCGATGGCAGGCATTCACAACATTCGTAACGCCACAGCTGTCATTTTACTGGCTCAGCATAACCACCTTAGTACCGAACAAATTCAGCAGGGCTTTTCCAGTTTTCAGGGCGTGAAGCGACGTCAGGAATTGCGGGGAACCATCAATGACATCTGGGTGTACGATGATTTCGCTCATCACCCTACAGCAGTTGCAGAAACCATTCGGGCTCTTCGGCAGAAGCATCCTGGGAAACGCCTTTGTGCCGTCTTCGAACCGAGAAGCAATACCAGCGTCCTGCGGATACACCAAGAACAATTGGTCAGCGCCTTAGCTCAGGCAGATGAAGTTCTCTTGGCACCACCACATCGAGCAGAGAGAATCCCTACAAATGAACGATTAGATGTCCGGGCAATAGTGCACGCTCTGAACAACCAGATTCCAGCCCAGGCGTTGGAAACCTCAGCTATCTTAGAACATTTACAGACCACGGCGACTAGTGGTGATGTGATTCTCATCATGAGCAACGGAAAGTTTGATAATCTGCATGAGCGCTTGTTGAAAGTTCTGGAATCAGAGACAGGTTTAGCATGAAGCCCTTGAACTGGCTGATATTGTTCGTGGTTGGCCTACTTCCGATTGCTGGACTGGTTTGGACCTTCCAAACCGATCCTCACTTGGCGGTTCCTGAAGACTCCAAAAATTCTTGGATTGACCCACTGACAGCCATCATCTTTGTTTATGTCAATCCAAGTTGTGAAGCTGGTCAGGATCCCTGTCCTCCTCCTCTCTGGATGGGAAGACATGAAATCACCAACCAACAATTCCAGAGGTTTCGGCAGTCGCATTCGAGTCGGAATTACCGGAATCAGCCCTTAGACACTCCCTTGCAGCCAGTCGCTTATGTCAGTTGGGAAGAAGCTCATGCATTTGGTGAGTGGTTAACCCAACAACACAGTGGCCGATATCGCTTTCGCTTACCAACGTCAAAAGAATGGCAACAAGTTTGTGAAACCAGAGAATCTCAACCCTGGAAAACTGCTGAGCAAGCTTGCCAGTGGGCTTCAGTGAGTGATGAAGTGGCAGCTGCAAGTTTTGGTTGGAGTCACCCCACTCATCCTTGCAACGACAATTTCACAGTCAGTGCTCCAGTCGGCTCTTTTCCTGCCAATGCCCACAACCTTTATGACGTACTGGGTAATCTTGCGGAATGGACTAGTGAAAAAGCGGCACTTCCAAATTCAGCAGAGCAAGGATATATCACCCGTGGAGGTAGCTGGTTCAGCCCTCCAGATCAGATTTCCTGTAAATTTCAGGAAGCTTTTTCTGCGCTCACTTCAGATCCTCGCATTGGCTTTCGGCTAGTTGCTGAAGGACTTCCAACCCCAGAGCAATGAAAGGGAATCATCCACTATTCAGGTGGTTGTTCTACTCACTGCTGCTCATCGGGTTAGGGACGCCACTAGCAGCAGAAACAATCGCACCACAAACTCTACTTCAATCCGCTACAACCAAAAAAATTGCTCAACATTCTTATTGGTTGCGGCTGCTTCACTATCGTTCCACTGCTCCATCCAGCAAAAGTGAGATCGTCAGTAAGGATTTTTTCCTGGACCCCGACGGTGCACAGAACCCCCAAGCTGAATTAAACGCTACATTGCGAGCGTTTTATGAACCAGTTGGTGAGAATCCTGATCAGCATGCGCAATGCCGTTTCATTGCGCGCTTTCACTGGTTGCAGCAACAACTCGAGTTTTCCCCAGCACCCCCACTCGTCGAATGTCCACGCTTTCAACGCTGGGCCGGACTATCGAAACTGGATTCACTAAGCATAGTCTTTGTTTCAGCTTATCTGGACAATCCAGCTTCCTTTTTCGGTCATCTTTTGGTCAAGATCAACTTGAAGGAGGGACTCTTCGCGCATCCTCTGCTCAGCCCAACACTTAACTTTGGTGCTAGCCCGGATCCAGACGATAACGCTTTAATTTATGCAGTGAAGGGAATTTTTGGTGGCTATAGCGGCCGCTTCTCTGACGAAAGATTCTACAATTTTCAGCATATTTATGGAGAAAACGAATTACGAGACCTGTGGGAATACCCTCTGAAGCTAACGAAAACTCAGCAACGCCGCGTCCTTTTCCACACTTGGGAATTGCTGCAGGATATTCACTTTGAATACTATTTCTTCTTGGAGAACTGCGCTTATCGCATGGCAGAATTAGTTGCCATGGCTTGGGAAGAAGAGATTGATCTTTATTCCCCATCTGAGTTCTGGGCCATTCCTGTCGATGTTTTCTTTCGATTACAACGTCTGCAAACTCCTGATGGGCAGTCAGTGCTTGGCAAACCAATCCTTGTCCCTTCCCGACAACGTAGACTGCAGTGGAAAACCCTAGACCTGAATGAATCCCAGCAAGATTGGGTGATCCGAATCCAACGCCAACCAGAACAACTGAATAAATTAGAACAATCTGGACTATCTCCAGAAGCCCAAGCTCAGGTGCTTGATGCACTCACAGACTTACTACAGTACCAAAAAGCACGAGAAGAGATGCTCTCAGAGTCTCTTCAGAATCTGCGTCAACAAGTTCTGCTGAGACGTAGCGAACTACCAATACTTGTTAAGAAACCACAACCACTCACACCCGATCCTTTGAAGGGACACCCTCCTTTAAGAACTCAGTTTGGTGGGTTTCAAAGAAACGACACAGAGCCAGGGATAGAAGTGGGAATTCGTGCAGCTTATCATGATCTGTTGGATCCAGTTCATGGGCATCTCCCCTATGCCGAGTTGCAAGCTCTAGATTTGAAAATCCGTTTCGACGAAACACGCTGGTGGATTCATCAACTGACATTTTTTGAGATTCAAAATCTTTCTATTTCCCCAACACGATTGGACACGGTTTCAGGAGTTTCTTGGCGAACAAGCGGTGAGTGGCAAGAGGAAGCCCTTGATGAATCTCAGCATAAAGTCATGCGACTCGTTGGGGGCATCGGACAGAGTGTAGCTCTACACCCTGATTTAGTTGGATTTACTTTTGCCGATACAATTCTGCAATCACGAACAGGTTCAATGCCAGAAACCAGCTTTCAATTGCAGCCTGTTGTGGGTGTACTCTGGCAAACTGGTGATCAATGGTCCATGTTAGCTCAATCCAGTTATCGCCAACCATTGTTAGGAGAAAGTGCAATCGGTCTTGGTACCGAATGGGAGGGGCGTTGGCAGGTAAATTCAAAATGGGGACTTCGTTTTACTTGGCAACAGCAAGGTGCTGCACGAGAAGCCAAAGTATTGGCTCATCGTTTTTGGTGAAGCATGCACGAGCTGCTCAGCCCCACTCTTTTGCCCTTGGTGGCTCTGCTCATTGGCTTACTGGCTTTTGCCATCTGGAAGCACGACCATACACGACGCCAGTGGGCTGCTTGGCTCTGTAGCATTATCCTCTTGCTGATCTGGTTGCTGACCGAAGTATGGACCGTTTCCGCATCCAGCGATATTAACTGGGCTAGTCTGCTTGCCAAGCATCAACTGTATTCGAACCTGGCATGGTATCTGACCCTTTGCAGTACAGTTTTATTGTGGCTTTCTTTGCGGTCGACTACTCCCGTAATTAGGATCGTTCTAGATACCTTTGTACTCCTCTTCTTGGTTTTTGGTTTTCTCACCATCTGGGGGATGGTTTGGATGGGGCAATTGCTCAGTAATCCCCAAGCTTTTTGATATCTCCTAGGAGCTTTTCTTGCCGCAAAGAATTCAACCTGTTAATCTATAATTTCAATTTTCAACTATCTTGAGATTTTATGAAAAAGTATCTCCTTGTAGC
>WTIF01000003.1 GCA_011522845.1 Deltaproteobacteria bacterium | reverse complement strand
CACCTCTTCAATGACTTTTTGAAAGCGAAATATAAGACCTTCCATTATTCCTCTAGGTATGTTGAAAAAAAGTTGAATAGTAAGGGAAATTTATAAAATGAAAAGAAATTTTACTAAAATTTCGAAATGAATTTTGAAATTATCAACATCCCAGATGCGGATTTGACCTTTTCAAGAACTTGGCGAGAATCCGAGTCAATGGATTGGATGGAGCGCCTGAAAAAAGAAATTGAATGGGAGCAACATCGAATCAAAATCTTTGGCAAATGGGTTGATTGTCCAAGACTATCAGCTTGGTATGGTGATCCGGAGGCTCTTTACAGTTATTCAAATCTTAGATTAACTCCAAAAGCTTGGACACCCACATTGCTGGAAGTCCGCAATCAGTTAGCTGAAACGATTGAGAGACCATTCAACAGCGTATTGTTGAACTTATATCGGAATGGGAACGATAGCATGGGTTGGCACAGTGATGATGAATGGGAAATGGGCTTAGATCCTGTGATTGCATCAATCAGTCTCGGAAGTTCCCGTAAGATGAAATTTCGACATCGCTTTGACTCTCAAGTATCCAACTTTGCACTTGAACTCTCAACCGGATCACTGCTGACCATGGCAGGAACTACGCAAAAATTCTGGCAACATGAAATTCCCAAAACAAAAAAATCAGTCGGTGAACGGTTGAATTTAACATTTCGGTTTATTCAAGGCCGATAAATCATTTTGATTGGACTGATGCCTAGCCTAAGTGATCCCAGACTAATCAAGCCCCAATGCAATGATCTGCAACCGATTGAGATTCTCCATCAGAATCAGTGGTTCTCTCTCAGGTCAAGAGGGGACTTCTTTACGATTGAACCTAGTTTTGGTGTGGTACTGATTCTGCCAGTTGTTGAAGGCCACTCAATTGTGTTAGTTGAAGTGAAGCGACCTGTCCTAGATGATATGCATTCCTCAGAAATTCCTGCCGGCGGTCTCGAGAAAGGCGAATCGCCTCAGGGAGGAGCCCTGAGAGAGTTATATGAGGAGACAGGAATTAAAATTTCTGCAAATCGGCTGAAACAGCAGAACCCTCTGGCTCTTTCTCCTAGGGATCCCTGTTTAGCTTACATCTATGAAGCAGAACTCAGGATGGATGAATTTTTGGGGAGAGCCCAACACGATGACGAAATCAGTCAGGTAAGACTCTTAAATTTTAATGAAGTTCAAAAACTGCTGCTTAGTGGTGAAATATATTTAGCTGGGGTGGTGGGACTGTTAAGTCGCTTTTTGTTGAAAAATCTTTCCGCTCCAGCCAATTCGACCTGAAATAGTCTTTTTAAAATTTTGTATTTTCATTGCACCAATTCCCTGTTAGGCAAACTTTGAATTTCATCACTACCTTTACATCTTGAGTTACAAATCAAAGGTAAATCTCATGGATAATTTTTCGTTTTTAGGCAACGGAGACATCGGTAATTTCGACCATCTGTTTGAACAGTTTCGTCAGGATCCTGAATCGGTAGATGAAAGTTGGCGTCGGTTTTTTGAAGGTTTTGAGTTTTCAAAAGTAAATTACGACCAAGAAGGTATTGACGCTTCCATACCCGAGGCTTTCCAGAAAGAAGTCAATGTACTCAATCTAATTGGTGCCTATCGTCAAAGAGGACATCTCTTCGCCAAGACAAATCCTATTCGGCCGAGGAGGATGCATGAACAACCAATTCAGTTAGAAAACTTCAACCTCAACGAGGGGGATTTTGAAACAGTTTTCCAAGCTGGTACTCGGATTGGCTTGGGACCAGCAACTTTGCGAGAAATTGTTGATTTTCTTGAAGAAACATATTGTGGGTCAATCGGTGCCGAATATAAGTTTGTTCGCACCCCACACGTAGTTGATTGGATTCAGTCGAGGGTTGAGCAGAATCGGAACCACACCATCTTCAACAAAGAAGAGAAGCAACAAATCTATGAAAAGTTGATGAGAGCAGTCGATTTTGAAGCTTTTCTTCACACGAAGTTCGTGGGTCAAAAACGATTCTCGCTCGAGGGCGCAGAGGCGATCATTCCTGCTCTAGAAACACTAGTGGAGGAAGGTGCTGTTCTGGGGGTCAAAGAATTTGTCATTGGGATGGCCCATCGCGGACGCCTAAATGTGTTAGCAAATATTCTAAACAAGAGTTACGAGAACATTTTTGCAGAATTTGAAGGGAAATCCTTCGGAGATTCCCACTTTGAAGGCGATGTGAAATACCACATGGGTTATTCGAGTGACCGAATTGCCCACAATGGTGAGAAAGTACACTTGAGTCTCGCTCCCAATCCTTCTCACCTTGAAGCGGTAAACCCTGTTGTTGAAGGGATGGCAAGGGCAAAGATCGAAAAACGTTACTCTGGAGATGAAAAGAAGCTGGTTCCTATACTCATTCACGGGGATGCTTCCATTGCAGGGCAAGGGATCATTTATGAGGTTCTTCAAATGTCCCAGTTGGAAGGCTACAAGACCGGTGGGACTGTGCATGTTGTTCTGAACAACCAGGTAGGCTTTACGACGGACTATATTGAAAGTCGTTCCAGCACCTACTGCACTGATGTCGCCAAAACGACACTTTCACCAGTCTTCCATGTCAATGGAGATGATATTGAAGCAGTAGTGCATACAATCGAAATGGCATTGGAATTCCGTCAGCAGTTTCATCGGGACGTTTTTGTGGATATCCTTGCTTATCGCAAACACGGGCACAATGAAGGTGACGAACCCCGCTTTACACAACCCACTCTTTACAAGTTGATTGGCAAGCACCCGAATCCAAAGCTAATTTACCGAAATCGGTTGATTGATGAAGGGACTTTCAGTGGAGAAGAATTAGACGAAATTGATCGTAATTTCAGAGAACAAATGAACTCCTCGCTGGAGTTATCGCATCAGAGAGAACAGCTAGAGCCCACCTCTTTTTTCGAAGGAGATTGGCAAGGGCTAAGATTGGCCCAACAGGAAGAACATCAGAAATCACCTGACACTGGTGTAGATCGTTCAAAACTCCAAGAATTAGCCAACAAACTCACAACGCTCCCCGAGGATTGGAAGATTTTCCCGAAAATCCGAAATCTGTACAAAGATCGATCAAAGATGGTCAATGAAAGAGAGATTCTTGATTGGGGCATGGGTGAACAACTAGCTTATGCTTCTCTGCTTGACGAGGGAACCGGAATTAGAGTGAGTGGACAGGATGTTCGACGTGGCACATTCTCTCATCGACACGCCGTTGTCGTGGAAGAAGACGACACGAAGCATTTTCCTCTCATGCATCTTAGTGACTCTCAAGGATTGCTGAGTATTTATAATTCGCACCTTTCAGAGTATGGAGTCCTCGGCTTCGAGTATGGTTATGCCGTGTCATCACCGAAAGATCTAGTGATTTGGGAAGCTCAATTTGGTGATTTTGCTAATGGCGCTCAAATCATTATTGATCAATTTATTGCCTCTGCTGAAACAAAATGGCAGCGGATGAATGGTTTGGTTCTCCAACTACCACACGGTTATGAAGGCCAAGGTCCAGAGCACTCATCAGCAAGAATTGAAAGATTCATGACATTGTGTGCCGACAACAACATGTACATTCTGAATTGTACAACCCCGGCCAATCTATTTCATGCTCTTCGAAGACAGACGGCGCGTCCATTTCGGAAACCCTTGGTGATCTTCACCCCAAAAAGTCTGCTGCGCCATCCGAAGTGTATCAGTTCTCTGACTGATTTTGGGAAGGGTACCTGTTTTCAAGAAGTCATTGATGATCATTATGCAGATCCATCAAAGGTCAAAAGAGTGCTGTTTTGCAACGGAAAAATCTACTACGACCTGTTAGAGAGGCAGCAACTTGAAGAACGCAAAGATGTTGCTGTTGTGCGACTTGAGCAGCTCTACCCGATGGCAACAGATCAGATTATGGAAATACGAAATCGTTACGTACAGGCCCAGGAGTGGTTTTGGGTTCAGGAAGAGCCTGAAAATATGGGAGCAGCAGGATTTATGATGCGTAAATTTCCGGATCTGGGTAGCCCCTTGAAGCTAGTTTCGCGCAAAGAAAGCAGTAGTCCATCAACCGGATTTTCTGTGATGCACAAAAAGCAACAAGAAGAACTGATTCATCGAGCGTTTGCTTAAAATCCTCAAATTATAACTATAAGCTCAGAGATAACATATGTCCGTTGTTGAGATAAAGATCCCTAGCCCCGGGGAATCTATCACAGAGGTTACTATTGAAACCTGGCACAAGGCAGATGGAGAATTTGTTCAGGTTGATGAAATTTTGTGTGAAATTGAAACCGACAAGGCAACATTACCTATGCCAGCAGAGGTGGCGGGAACAGTTCACATTGTATTGCAGGAGGGTTCGGACGCAAAAGTAGGAGACGTCCTCTGTAAAATTGACACCGCTGGAGTACCAAGTACAGATTCAAGCGAACCAACTACACAATCTTCAAATACCGTCCACGAAAAGGTAGAACAATCCGGCGTTGGATATGCAGCCGGTCATCCGTCGCCTGCAGCACAGAAGTTGATGAATGAAGCGGAGATCTCTGCTGACCAGGTGCAAGGTTCTGGTCCAGGCAATCGAATTACCAAGCAGGATGTCGAACTAGCTAAAAGTCAGCAGAATCCTCCTACGAAAACCGAAGCAACACCGGTTGCAAACTCTGCTCAATCTAAATCCGATGGAGAAGCAGTTCCTAAGTCATCAAGCAGGGAACAGCGACGTGAAAAAATGTCTAGGCTGCGGACAAAGCTTTCGGAACGTCTAGTTGCTGTGAAGAACGAAACCGCCATGCTGACAACCTTTAATGAGGTTGACATGAGTGCGATCTTCGCAATGCGCAAGGATTACAAAGAAAAATTTGAAAAAAAATATGGGCAGCGTCTTGGATTTATGGGCTTCTTCACCAAAGCTGTGAGCGAGGCAGTACAAGATTTTCCCGCAGTGAATGCAATGATTGATGGCAATGAGATTGTCTATAGTGATTTCGTCGACATTGGCATCGCTGTGAGTGCTCCAAAAGGGTTAGTAGTGCCTGTCGTTCGCAATGCGGAGAGTTTAACTATTCCTCAAATCGAACTGGAGATCGGTAGGCTTGCGAAGCGTGCAAGGGATAATAAGTTGAGTGTTGAAGAAATGACGGGAGGGACTTTCTCGATCACTAACGGTGGCGTCTTCGGGTCCATGCTCTCAACACCGATCATCAACCCCCCTCAAAGTGCCATTTTGGGGATGCATAACGTGGTGGAGCGACCGGTAGCGTTAAATGGACAAGTGGTGATTCGCCCGGTTATGTACCTGGCTCTCAGTTACGATCATCGAATCATTGATGGGCGTGAATCTGTCAGCTTCCTGTTCAAAGTGAAGGAATATCTCGAAAATCCAGCGAGGATCCTTCTGGGAGTATGAAACTGAAGGAAGGAGGATTCAGCAAACAAGTAGCCGGTACTTGCTAAGAGGTACCGACTACTGAAAAAGCTAATTTGTCGCTTGGGGCACCTCCCCGTCTCTTCGAAATTGCGCTAACCGATCTGCTTGGGGCAAAGAGGCCAAATGGGCATAAATTGCAGGGAGGGCATTGCTTCTGCGCAACTTGAGGAAATCGTTGTCACCAAGCTTGTTCAGATTTTCCTCGTTCACCAAATATAAGCCCCGAATTTGCTGGGTTTGCCCCAAGTTTTGGAAGTTCAGATTCATTGAAGTAAACAAATTCATGTCTTTCAATTCCTTGCAAACCTGATGAGTGAACTGCTCCATTTGGTGTAATTCTGTCAGATATTTCCTGACATGTTCCATTGTCTCACTCAGCTCTCCTTCTGCTGTGAACAAGGGGTTCCCTTCCTCCGTTCCAACCAATTCACTTTCTTCATCAACACAAATTAAAAATTGATTGGGATCCTGGGTAGGTGCAAGGGTAAACGGATACCTACGAATTGCTGCGGGAACATAGGGGACTAACCATTTTCCCTGATCATCAATATAAAGATTCTCTCCTTGCTGAAGTCCCAGCAAAGCTACAGGGCGGAATTCCTTCGAGCTGGGCTCTTCTAAAAAGATGATTGGATAGTAAGCAGCAGCTCTGAAAAATTCTTTTAGAGCAATGGGCGCAATATGAAAATCTTTAGCAAAAAGGAAATTGTCTGTTCCCTTGACAAAGAGATGGCTGTGATTTTCTTTTGTTACGGGTACAACTTTCTTAAACATGCGACTCCTGTGCATGGTTGAAACTGGGATGAAGAGACTTGGCCTTCAATGGCAAGTCAATCAAAAGCTATTAATACTGAAGTCTTTGAACGCTACACTCAAGCCCACAATATAAAATCATTGAGGAATGATTCAAGTTGACTGCTACTAAGCTAATTCATGAAAAGCCATCAATCTGGAAACGTTCCAGAGGATGGATACGTATTGGAGAAGACCCGACTAATCTTGCAGAACTTGACAAGAGTTGTTTTAAGAAAGCTTGGCGAGAAGAGTCATTCAGCAAATTGATGAACTATCCGTGGTTTCGTGCTTGGACATGGCATGCTGAAGCCACTTCAAAGGCGCTAGCATTTTTAATTATTGAGGATCAATCTGATTTGTTCTCCATCCTCAGAGTTGGAGTAATGCCAGAATACCAGCGGAAGGGAATTGGAAGAGAAATGATGGACTTCTTAATTCAGCTCGCAAGGAATGAGCAGGTTCCCAAGATTTTACTGGAAGTACACGAGTTCAACCTTGCGGCACAGCATCTATACTTTGCCTCAGGCTTTTGTCAAATTCATCTCAAGAAAGGCTATTACCATGATCCCCCGGGAAATGCTCTTGTGTTGACCAAGGCAATCTCATAGCTGGCTATCAAAGTGACTGGCAGGACAACGTTCAAAAGCCTAACCTTCCTCAGCAAAGTAATGGGCACCAATATATGTAACTAATTGGGTGAGAACTCAAATTTAATTTACTTGCTTCGACCCCGACAGCACATTTTGGAGCATGTCGTCATTCTATGGGGCGTTTATCAATGTAACGTGTTGGATGAGCAGTTAGAAGCTAACTGAGATCTTTGTAGATCGGCTTAAATGATTGACAATAGAATTGTCAGGGTAAACACACCAAGTATTGTTGAGAGTAGGACGGAGGTTGTGACGAAATCAGGAACAAGATCGTATTCAATTGCTATAATGGCTGCAAGAATTGCTGTCGGCATAGCTGCTTGCAAAATTCCTATATTTTTCTCTAGCTCACCCAATGGAAAAATGAATGCCAAGCCAAACGCTAGCAATGGTGCAAATAGTAATCGAAGACCACATGCTATCCAGGTATCTACGTTCAAATCTAATCTCTGGACACTTGATAGCTGAACCCCGAGGGTCACAATCATTGTTGGAATCATAGCCTGTCCCAACAAACCTGTCAGCCGCTCTACTGATAGTGGAACTTCCCAACCTGTTGCAGCAAAAATTGCTGCAGGGGGCAGTGCGAGAAGAGCTGGAGTTTGCAGCACGCTCGTGACAGCCGACAAACTCCCTTTACGAACCCAACCAGCCACCCCAACTCCAATGACGAATGAAGTCACTAGGATTGAAAGAAAATAGACTGTTGCCGGGACTTTCGATACCTCACCAAAGCGAAAATCCAAAAGAGACAACCCAAAGTTCCCAACATTGCCAAAAATAGAAATCAATACAAAGGCGGCAATGACTTCACGTGATCTTCCCAAGATTGTACCAACGATAACTGCACCTATGGCCACCATAATGTGTGTTAAAACACTGTAGCCCACCATCGTCAACGTCGTTGACAGCGGAACTGAGGATTGGCTGATCACATTGAAAACAAAGGCGGGGATTAAAATGAAGTAGGCATAGCGAGTCATTGTTTTTGCTTTCAGTCCAAGCAATGGACCTGCGAAAAAACCGATGGCTACAAGTGCAAACACTGGTAGAACAACATTTAGAAAAACTTGGAAAGTACCCAAAAACCAAATCATCTCCAGTAACAAGATCAATGCGATGAAAGCCCCAAGGACCCCCTTGGAAAAATGAAAAGGCAATTTAGAAAGAGGATTTTTCAACATGTTCAGTGAAGACTTGAACTGATATGATTTTTTGATTTCGATCCTTGAGTACTCTGCTAGATGCAAAATGGAAAAGGCTTTTCAATAGGGTACTGACAGGACTAATAAAGCTTTTGAAGAAGTAGACCCTTCAAGTAATCACCTTCTGGGAAAGATAGTAATTGCGGATGGTCTTGATCTGCAGAAAAGGTATCAAGAATCGAAAAGTCTTGTCCGGCATCCTCTGCACTACTTGCCAAAATTTTTTTGAATAATTCGGGATTGATTGCACTTGAACAGCTGAATGAAGCCAAAAGCCCACCTGCATTCAGAAGTTTCATTGCGAGCAAATTGATGTCTTTATAGGCTCGTGAAGCTTTTTCAACATTCTGTTTTGTAGGAGCAAACTTTGGTGGGTCAAGAATAATTAAGTCAAAATTTCGACCTTGATCTCGAAATTTTCTGAGAGATTTAAAAACATCTGCTGCAATCCACTCAGTTTTTTCTTGAGGCAGCCCATTTGTTTTTACGTTCAATTTTGCCATTTGCAAAGCTTGTTCAGAGCTATCAATGGAAGTTACAAACTTTGCCCCTCCCCGCAATGCGTTAAGGGTAAATCCGCCCGTGTAACAAAAACAGTTTAGAATCTCTTTGTTGGTTGAAATTTCTTGAATTTTGGCTCGGTTAGCTCGCTGATCAAGATAGAATCCTGTTTTTTGGCCATTTTCGACATCAATGGAATACTCAAGCCCATGTTCCTGAATCACCAAATTGGACGGCAATTTTCCAAAAATTAAGCCACACTTTTTCTCCAATCCTTCTAATCTTCTTACATCTGCATCAGACCTTTCATAAACACACCCTAGTCCTGTCAAATCTACCAATTGTCGAATCAAGATCTCTTTCCAATACTCGACACCGACAGATAAGATTTGTAGCACAAGGACCTGATTGTATTGATCAACGATAAGACCTGGCAAGCCATCAGCCTCTCCATGAACAAGACGTTTTGCATTACTGGCCAGATTGCTGGGACTCCGACAGGTTAAAGCCTTCTTTAATCTAAAGTAGATAAAATTCTCATCAATTTGATCCTGTTCGTTAAAGCTCCAAAAGCGTAATCGAATTTGAGATTTTGGACTCCACGCAGCAAATCCAAGGAATTTTCCAGATGATGACTCTACCCTGACAGTTTGACCTGGCTGATTTGCATCCACTTCAGATTCCACAGCACCAGAGAACACCCAGGGGTGTCTTCGATGAACAGATTTTTCACGACCTGGTTTAAGGCGAATAATAGGAGTGGAAGTTGATTTAGGTTTCATGAATTTTTCTGAAAAGTTATTGTCATTCGCTTTTGTCATGAATAAATCCCCAAAAATTGCACCTGTAAACCGATAAAATCCTCGGTCATTGATTGGATTAGTGCGGCTTAGCGCATCAAAAATCTTTGGTGCTTGAATCACTCGAAATCTTCACGCATTGATGACGCAAGTTCGGAATGGATCCCCAACGTAAGCGATATTATTGGATTGGAGCAATCCTATTAACACTATGGTTAGCTGTTTGGCTAACCGCTACCCTGGTCTGGAATCGGCTTGATGCTGACAGGGTGATCTTACGCCAGATTTGGTCGCCAGAAACAGGATGGTCACTAGGTGACGGCCAACCTTGGCGTTTCCTATATGAATTCGGAACAATTCCAGCCTTTGCACTTACCTTTGTTAGTCT
>WTIF01000409.1 GCA_011522845.1 Deltaproteobacteria bacterium | reverse complement strand
TGGTGCGAGTGAAGGGACTCGAACCCCCACGCATTGCTGCACCAGATCCTAAATCTGGCGTGTCTACCAATTCCACCACACTCGCACTGAACTCACTACGTTATGATACCTGCCAAACCTTGTCCAGTGGTTTTGAATCCAGAGCATTGATTGCCTTTTACGATACTGGCAGATATTCTGAAAAGAAAATTTAGGAGATCAAATCATGCAAAAAATTGCTCCCTCAGTGCGGAGTCTGCAACGAGCAAAGGTGATGTGGGAGCAGTCCAATGATGATTTGCGAACTGCTCGAGATCTACAAAATTCCAATCCAGAACTAAGCTGTCTGCAAAGCGTCCAAGCGGCAATCAACGCCCTCAGTTCTCTGCTTGAGGCTCAAGGTTTTTTCCAACTGCCTTCGTATTCTGCAGTGGAATTACTGGATCTCTGTGTTCAGCAGAACGCCAATGAATTGGAATCTACTCGCTCGGCCTGTTATATTTTGGACAGTTCTTTAGAACGTGACGTCTTCGGTAATACTCAACAAAAAAACATCCGCTTCACTCCTCCCTATGCAAAGACTTGTCAGGGAGCCGCACGACAGATTCATGAGGCGGTTCGACGCTATCTAAAATCCAACCGGGATCTCTTTTTCACCCCATGATAAGCTTTTCGTTAACGGCAATCACCTCATGCTGCAACAAATTGAAGATCGACTGAAAGAGCATCATCCTCCTACCAACGAATTCGTTACGAACAGAGCTTCTGTTTTAATTCCACTCAGCATGCATCGGGGTGAACCTTCCTTACTCTTGACAAGGCGATCTGCCAAGCTCCGAAGCTTTTCAGGACATGTGTCTTTTCCAGGAGGTAAAAGAGATCAGGAAGACAAATCAGATTATTGTACTTCTCTCAGGGAGAGCGAAGAGGAGGTTGGGCTAGAACAAGAGCAGATTCGTTTTGTGGGGGAACTGGAGCAGATGCTTTCACCACATGGCTGTCTGGTCTCACCTTTCGTTGCAAGAATACCAAATCAATTTGAGCCAAAGATCAATGAGGCTGAAATCGAGAGTTGCTTCTGGGCTCCAATCTCATTCTTCCTGGATCCTAAACAGCATCAACTTCGACAACACCATGAGAAGCGACCGTATCCTCACTTCACACACCACTTCTATTTCAAGGACTATCACATCTGGGGTATGACTGCGCTGATGATTCTTCGCCTATTGGAACTGGGCCTCGGACACCAGTCCATTCATCCGCTACATCATCCACGAGCCCCACATTGGATTGTGGCAGCTCAGAACCATCGAGAGACTGCGCTCAACCCGTCGGTTGCATAGCTTCTCGCAGAGCCATCTCCCAGCTGGGATTAACCGGTATAGGCTTTGCTGTTTGTGAATGCCTGTTCAAGTTCTTTGGGCGGTGACTCAATTGCACATTGTCTCTCACCTGCAGAGCAGATTCCAAGAGCCGAAATTCTAAATTCCAATCTTGACGCATATTTTCTCCATGTCCAAGGTGGCTTGGCAAAGTTTGTTGGCCATGGCAAAATTATCGGTAGTTTTTTTGAAAACTTGCGTCGTCTTTTAATTAATCGACTTCATCAATGGAAATTACTGCTCTTTCAGAGTTTCATTTCCTCAGAGTAGAATGGCTCTGGTTGCTACCTCTTTGGGGGTTGGTATTGTGGTTTCTTCCAAAAATCCAAAGTTCCCAGATTGATTGGGCGCAATGGATCGCACCTCCTCTCCAGCGCTTGTTCGTTGTATCCTCCCAAATCAGCCAACATAGAAAAAAGCAGCTTCAAGTTAGTTTTGCTCTGATCTGGATTCTGGGCACTCTTGCCCTGGCTGGACCAGCTTGGGAACGCCTTCCTCAACCCCTGCTGGTTCGCGATCAGGCTCGAGTAATTCTGCTGGATCTTTCCTATTCGATGCTCGCCACGGATTTACAACCAAATCGATTGGAACGGGCACGATACAAAATTGAGGATCTCCTAAATCGATTTCAGGAAGGCCAAACCGCAATTGTTTTGTACGCAGGTGATGCCCACACGCTAGTCCCCTTGACTGAGGATGTAGAGACAATCCGTACTTTATTGCCCTCTCTTCATCCCAGCCTGATGCCTGTTCGTGGAAGTCGGCCAGACCTAGCTTTTGAAAATGTGATTGAAATGCTCAATCAAGTTGATATCCAAAATAGCCACTTGGTTTGGATCACGGATGGGATCGATGATCAGCAAGTCAAGCCCCTTCAAAATCTTTTGTCATCGCAGCGGCACAAACTAACGGTCCTCGCAGTTGGAACTCCCAGCGGAGCCCCCATTGTTTTGGAAAAAGGTAATTATTTGAAGGATACCAACAATAACATTGTCATTCCTCAGCTGGACTTGGCTCCCTTGAGATCTGTTGCTGAAGCCCTTGGTGGTCAGGTTCTACC